>NC_020830.1:2812500-2957500 GCF_000152945.2 Polaribacter sp. MED152
CGGTAAAGGAAGAGACAAACGAAATTTTACAAGAAGATAAAATAGCAGGTTTATAATTATGGATAAAAAAGTTACACCTAGAGGCGCCTATCCACATGTAAAAGTGGTTGGTGATTTTATTTTTGTATCAGGAACAAGTTCTAGAAGACCAGATAATTCGATAGCTGGTGTTGATATTATTGATGAAATGGGTACAAAAAGATTAAATGCTGAAACACAAACTAGGGAGGTTTTAAAAAATATAGATAGAAACTTACAGACTGTTGGAGCTAGCTTGAAAGATGTAGTAGATGTTTCTTCTTTTCTGGTAAATATGAATGATTTTGCTGGCTATAATAAAGCCTATGCAGAGTTTTTTGATAAAGAAACAGGGCCAACCAGAACAACTGTAGCTGTACATCAATTACCACATCCAGATTTGGTGGTAGAAATTAAAGTTACAGCTTATAAAAAACAGGACTAGACTTACATTTATGCAAATACAGAACTACATCAATGGCGAATTTGTAAATCCAATTTCAGATAGTTGGTTAGATAACTATAACCCAGCAAATGGTGAGGTTTATGGGAAAATTCCAAACTCGGATATCGCTGATGTAGAAAAAGCAATTGAAGCAGCTGAGCTCGCTTTTAAGAAATGGTCTAAAACTACCTTAGAAGAAAGAGGTCAGATATTATTAAAAATCTCAGAACTTATTTTAGCTAATCTGCAATCATTGGCAGAAGCAGAATCTAAAGATAATGGTAAGCCAGTTTCTTTGGCCAAAGAAGTAGATATACCAAGAGCTGCAAGTAATTTTAAATATTTTGCAAATTCCATTACTCAATTTTCATCAGAAGCTCACGAAAGTATAGGTCATAATGCAGTAAATTTTACGCTTAGAGAACCTTTAGGAGTGGTAGGTTGTATTTCTCCTTGGAATTTACCTCTCTATCTTTTTACATGGAAAATAGCACCAGCAATTGCAACAGGTAATTGTGTAATTGCAAAACCAAGTGAGGTTACTCCTGCAACAGCTTTTTTATTGGCAGGAATTTGCAAGGAAGCAGGTTTGCCAAAAGGAGTTTTAAATATCATTCATGGTTTAGGTTCTACCACAGGTCAAGCAATTGTTGCTCACCAAAAAATAAAGGCCATTTCATTTACAGGTGGCACCAAAACAGGAGCACATATTGCTAGAGTTGCTGCACCAATGTTTAAAAAATTATCTTTAGAATTGGGTGGTAAGAATCCTAATGTCATTTTTGCAGATTGCGACTATGATAAAATGTTAGCAACTACAGTTCGTTCTTCATTTGCAAATCAAGGTCAAATATGTTTGTGTGGCAGTCGAATATTTGTGGAGCATAAAATTTACGAACAGTTTAAAACAGATTTTATTCAGAAAGTATCAGAATTAAAAGTCGGTCATCCCTCTAAAGAAGAAACACAAATAGGTGCCTTAGTATCGCAACAACATTTAGAAAAAGTAAAATCTTATATTGATATTGCTGAAAAAGAAGGGGGTAAAATACTTTATGGAGGAAATAAGGTTGAGGTTGCTAATTTCGAAAACGGATACTATTTACAACCAACCATTATTGAGGTTAATAGTAACCTATGCAAATTAAATCAAGAAGAAATATTTGGGCCAGTTGTAACAATTATGCCTTTTAAAACTGATAAACAAGCTATAGAGCTAGCAAATGATACAAAATATGGATTATCAGCTACCTTATGGACGAACAATTTAAACAGAACCATGCAATTTTCGAAACAATTAAAAACAGGAATTGTTTGGGTTAATACATGGATGTTACGTGATTTAAGAACGCCTTTTGGTGGTCAAAAAGAAAGTGGAGTAGGCAGAGAAGGAGGTTTTGAAGCACTTCGATTTTTTACAGAACAAAAAAACGTTTGTATTAAATATGACTAGCAATATTTAGAACTAAACTAAAACATTAAAAACGAGTTAAAGAAAATAATATAGAAAAGTGTTTGAAAAAATCTTTTCTAGAAATACTGAATATGAATTTAGAATTAAAAAATAAGAATGCTTTGGTTTGTGGTAGCACACAAGGTATAGGTAAAGCAACAGCAATTATTTTAGCTGAAGAAGGTTCAAATGTTACATTGTTAGCCAGAAATGAAGAAAAGCTAAAAAAGGTGTTAGAGGCATTGCCAAATAATAATCAGCAACATAATTATTTAGTGGCAGATTTTTCTAATCCAGAAGAGTTAAAATCTGTATTAGAACAAAACTCTACAGAATACCACATTTTAATTAACAACACTGGTGGTCCTAGAAGTGGTGCTATTTTAGAGGCGACTTTAGAACAATTTCAAAATGCATTTTCGCAACATTTGTTATGTAATCATATACTTGTACAGCACCTTGTACCTTTTATGAAAAAAGAAGCATTTGGTAGAATTATTAATGTAATATCTACCTCTGTTAAAGAGCCAATTCCAGGTTTAGGGGTATCTAACACCATTAGAAATGCAGTAGGCAATTGGGCAAAAACCTTATCAGAAGAAATTGGTAGCTTTGGTATTACAGTAAATAACGTTTTACCTGGTTTTACAGAAACAGAACGTTTAAATGAAATTATTAAAATTAAAGCACAAAAGGCAGATACCAGTATAGAAAATATGACAGCAATCATGAAAAATTATACGCCAGCAAAGCGTTTTGCGATACCAGAGGAAACAGCATCAGCAATTGCATTTTTAGCAAGTAACAAGGCAAGTTATATTAATGGTATTAATTTGCCAGTAGATGGAGGCAGAACAAAAAGTCTTTAATTTTTTTAGAAGCTATTTCCTGCTTTCACTACTCGCTTTTTTATACTGAAAGCATCCAGTATAAAAAGAGCTCAAACAAAACGTTCAATCAGGGCTAAACTTGTTTGCTAGCTTTTAGAAAAAATCAGACTAAATATTGTCTTATTTAAGCATAAAAAACTAACTTTAACCAACAATATCAACGTTAATAAATAACAATTTATATGAATTTAGTACAACCTTTAAACTTTAAAAAATGGATAGACGAACATCGTCATTTATTAAAACCACCAGTTGGTAATAAACAAGTTTGGGATAATGGAGAGTATATTGTTATGGTTGTAGGTGGCCCAAATAACCGAAAAGACTATCATTATAATGAAACTCCAGAGTTTTTCTATCAATTAGAAGGTGATATGGTTTTAAAAATTATAGATGATAAAGGCAAACAAATTGATGTTGAAATAAATGAAGGAGATATTTATTTGTTACCTGGTAAAGTACCACATTCACCACAAAGAAAGGCCAGTACAGTTGGTTTGGTAATAGAATATCCTCGTTCAGAAGGCATGTTAGATGCATTAGAATGGTATTGTGAAAACTGCGAAAATCAATTGTATAGAGAAGAGTTTCCTCTAGACAATATAGAAACAGATATGCCAATTATTTTTGATAAGTTTTATTCTGATAAAGAAAAATGTACTTGTAATAATTGTGGTACTGTAATGCAGCCACCCAACAAAATAAAGTAAATGAATAGAAAAACTTTTTTAAAGAAAAGTTTGTACTCTGCAGTGGGTTTAGGCTTAGCTACAGGTCTTTATTCATGGCAAATTGAGCCTTTTTGGTTAGAGTTTGTTAAGGTTAAAATGCCAATTAGAAATTTGCCAGACAATTTGGTTGGTAAAACTTTAATGCAAATTAGCGATATTCATGTAGGTAATAAATTCGATTACAATTATTTAATTGAATCCTTTAAAAAAGCCAAAGAATTCAACCCAGATTTTGTAATGTATACAGGAGATTTTGTAGATTATGAAAACGAAGAACAATTTGCAAAATTAGAAACGGTTTTAAAACATACAGTAACTGGCACATTAGGTACTGTTGGTGTTTTAGGGAATCATGATTATGGTAAAGATTGGGTAGAACCAGAAGTGGCAAATAAAATTGTTTCAATATTAGAGGCAAATAATATTACTATTCTTAGAAATCAAGAAACACAACTGAATGGATTAAATATTATTGGTATTGATGATTATTGGGGTTTGAATTTTGACCCTAAAAAAGCCACACAAAATTTTAAAAAAGAACAGCCTTACATTGCTTTATGTCATAATCCTGATGTTTGCGACTTAGATGTTTGGAACAATTACGATAGTTGGATTTTAAGTGGACATACACATGGAGGTCAAGTAAAACCACCATTTTTAAAACCACCAATTTTACCCGTAAAAAACAAAAGATATACATCAGGTAAAATAGCCCTAGACAATAATAGAACTTTATATATCAATAGAGCTTTAGGTTGTTTATGGCAAGTTCGATTTAATGTTCGCCCAGAAATCACCATATTTACCTTAGAAAAAGCATAAAAATAAAAGTATAATTGCATCAATTTAATTTTTAAGATACAACATGCCAAACAGAAAACTAAGAATTAACGGCCATTCGCACTTATTACCTTATCCAGAAGAAATTCCGCAATTTATGAAGGATAAAGAAATTTTTTGGGTAGATGATGAGCGTAAACATATGTTGCAAAAAGGTTGGAAAAGACCTGTAACACACTCTAGTTTCTTTCTTGATGAAAAATTACTTTGGATGGAGAAAAACAAGATAGATCATGCAGTTGTTTTAAATCTTTCTCAATTGTATGGAAATGGTTTGCGTTTAGAGGAAATGAAGAAAGCTTTACGTTTTCAGAATGATTTTAACGCAAAGGTTCAGAAAAATCATCCAGATAAATTTACTTGCGGTTTTGTGGTGCATCCTGGTTTTATTTATGGAGCACTCTACGAAATGGAAAGATGTATTGAAGAATTAGATTTAAAAGTGTTGTGTTTGCCTACCCATTTTATGGATTCTATTGGACAATGGAGATGCGTGTTCGACGAAGAAAATGAACGAATTTTTGAACTAGCAGATAAATACAAATTGGCCATAGAAATTCATCCTTATGATGGAGATAAAATGATAAAACTAGAAAATACCAATTGGCGTTTTCACTTAATTTGGATGTTAGCTCAGTGTGGAGATGCGTATCATTTTTATACATTGAATGGTATGCAAGAGCGTTTTCCAAATATTAGAACGTGTTTTGCACATGGAGGTCAATTGGCTCAAATGAATCTAGGAAGAAGAATACAGGGTTTTGATGGTAGGCCAGATTTGTTTGAAGGTAAACATCACCCAAGAAAAGCGGTAGGTCATAAAAACATCTTTTTTGATACGCTTGTGCATGATACAGACTCTTTAAAATTAATGTTTCAAAGACAAGGAACGAGTCAGGTATTAATGGGCTTAGATGATCCTTATCCTTTAGGAGAAATGGAAAGTGATAAGCAATCTTCTTATCCTGGTAAAATTTTAGATTTGGCTATAGAGAAAGATTTAATTTCTGAGCAAGAAAAAAATGAAATTTGGGAAGATAATGTGCTTCAATGGATTTTTGGAGATGATGACGCAGCCAAACAAAAGTTGATCAATAAGATTATAAACTAAAAAAAAGCTTTCAGAACATCTCTGAAAGCTTTTTTATTCTTTACTCACTGCATTTTTTTAGAACATCTTCTGCTCTTTCTACCATAAATTTTGGGTAAAATTCTACAGTAATTTCTTCTGCTTTTCCTAGCTCAATTGCTTTTTTAATTTGCTCACAATAAGGTTTTGTAGATTTTCCAAAATATTGTGCAAAGCCCATATCCCATTCAGCTTTTCCTAAAATAACTCTTGGATTATTTGGTGCAATAGCCAAAGCTTGTTCGTACAACTGACTGTTTCTACCAGATAAAGTCATGCCGTATTTTTGTCCGTCAAAAGATATGTAGGCTAAGTTTAGTAAAGCTTGTGTTATTATAATTTCAGGATTATTTTCAGAATTAGCTTTAGCTGCATCTAAGAACGATTGTGCTTTTTTAAGTTTTGCAGTTAACTTGGCTTCATCTTTCATGCCAAAACTACTTAAAATTTCTACTTGAGCGGCATAATACGCAGGTAGCCAATTCTCTGATTCCGCTTTAGAAATTCTTTCAAATAATTGAGAAGCTTCTGTCATTTTTCCTTGTTCCCAAAGAGCAAAACCTTGTTGCATTCCTTTTTGGTATTTTGTTTGTCCAGTTACATTTAGAGCAAAGGCTAGCCCTATGAATAAAAATAAATTTTTCATAATTTGTTGTTATTAAGTTAGTTGTGTGTTTTTTTTGTTAAATTATTTAACGGTGATAGAAATGGTTTTATGATCGTCTAAAACAAATTTTGCTTCGTCAAAAGAAGGTGGTCCCATAAATCCTTTTGCATTATTAGAGAAACCATAAGGTTCTTTAGGAATACCAAACATTTTGGTATCCATAATATTATTGTCATTTGCATCATGAAAAACAGAAGCAGCATAAGCACCTTTTTTTAATCCTTTAAAATAGATAATTGCTTTACCATCTTTTACAATGGCATTTGCGCCTTTTGTGCCATCGCCTTTTTTTAGAAAACTTTCGGCTCTATCTGAAAGAGCTAAGAAAACTTTTCCACTATCTACTTCCATGCCTGAAACTTCAATAGTTAAGTCGTAGGTTTCTTCTTGTGCTTGTAGCGAAAAAATTCCTGTTAAAGTTAAAAGGCAAATGAATATTAAGTTTTTCATGATCTTATTTTTTGATGATTCAAATATCTGATGTTTTTGTGAAAATAAAACAATAATGATACCGAATTGTAAATTTAAACAGATGAATTGTAAATTTTATAAATTATCTAATTGATTTGATTTGTTATCGTCACTAATTGTCCAGAAAAAACCAATAAAGAAAAATCGATCTGCATTTGGTAAAATGGCTTGTCTATCAAAGTTTCCATTTATATCTGCTGTGTTATTGTAATTATAACCAAATACATTTTTAGTGCCTAAAACATTGTTTACAGAAAGATATAATATTTTCTGAGCATCTATTAAATAAGCCCAATTTAAACTAACAGAATTGTAATTTTTGGTTTTATTATTTAAAAAACCTGCTTCATTTGGGTTGGTATAGGTTCTACCAGAGGCAAAATTATAGGTAATACCAACTTGACTTTTCCAATCCTCGATCAAATGTTTTGCAACAAAAGAAAAGTTATGTTGAGATGCAAAGTTAGGTGTGGCTTTTATGGGGTAATTTCTATACTCTCTTTCTGTATCTAAAAATGAATAAGATACCCAATAATCTGTATTTTTAATTTTTTGATTTTGTCTCCAAAATACATCAATACCTTTGGCATAACCATTTCCATTATTATTAAAGTTGGTGTTAAAATTGGGCAAGTTTGTGTCGAATTTTATTAAATCTTTATAATTCTTAAGATAGGCTTCAACTCTAAATATCTGATTCTTTTTAGTATGTTGATAATTTGCAATTAAATGAGAGGTATTTTCTGATGAAAATTCTTGAGAAAACTTTAGATAATCATTTTTTGGATTTTGATAAAACATTCCATAAGCCAATGAAAATTGCGAGTTTTTACTTGCCTTTAATGATAAAGACATTCGTGGAGCAATCGTAAATTCATTTAAAACATTTGTGTATTCACCTCTAACACCTATTTGCGCTGCTAAGTTTTTCGAAAAGAAAATATCGGTTTCAGCAAAACTTGCAAAAATGGATTTGTTAAATCCGTAATTAAATTCTGGTTGATTTGTAGGAGTGTAATTTTCATCAAAATTGGTAATAAAATACTCAGAACCAAAACTTACTCTAAATCTGCTTGTAAATTGCTTTCTTAACTTTACTTTAAAATGAGCTGAATTTTCATTGCTATTAATAACATCATCAAATATTTTAATTGTAGAATTGTCGTTAGTAAAACTTAATCCTCCTTGTATTCTCCAATTATTACCAATCTTATTTTTGTAAGAACTATTTACATAAAGGTTTCTATTTTGTAAGCCAAAACGAAATCCGTCATCAAAATTGATGTCCTCTTGAATAATATCTAAATCAGAATAACTATAAGCGCCATAAATTTTAAGCATAGAATCATCTTTAAAACTATGTCTGTACACCATTTCTCCATTTAAAGATTGCACCGGTTTTAGCCATTTGTTTCTATCAGGAAAAGCCTCTAAATAAGGTGCTAAATTTATGTATGAAGCATTTACACTTAACGAATTGTTTTCCCAAATTTGGGTGTTTCCAACACCTAAACCTAAGGTCATCAAAGAGATGTCTGTTTTTTCTTGGTCTGGTTTATCTATAGTAGTTAAGTCTAGAACACTAGACAATGCTTGGCCATATTCAGCAGAATATCCTCCTGTAGAAAAGGTAATTCCTTGAAACAAAAAAGGTGAGTAACGTCCACGAGTTGGAGTGTTATTGGGTGTAGGACTGTATGGAGTAAATACTCGAATACCATCAATAAAAATTTGAGTTTCTTCAGCTTCTCCACCTCTTACAAACAAGCGCCCATCTTCATCTACAGTTGAGGTTCCAGGTAGGGTTAGTATGGCACCAAAAACATCTCCTAATGCACTAGCTGTAGTTACAATATCTAATGGTTTTAAAACAGTTACTTTGGCTTTTTCCCCAGCTTTAAAAGTACCAGCATTAATGGTAACTGCATCTAAAGAATTTACATCATCTTTAAGCTTTATGGTTAGATTTTGTAATAAACTAACTTCTGCAGTTTTGGTAAAGGTTTCAAAAGAAATAAAGGATACAACAATAGTTTGTGATTTATTTTCTTCGGTTTTGAAGCTAAATATTCCTTTTTCGTCAGTAGAAGTACCATCATAAGTGCCATCTAAATAAACACTTGCCCCGAAAATTGGGTTTCCTTTGCTGTCTAAAACTTTACCTGAAATAGTAGTTTGTGAATAGATAGATAATGAACAAAATAGGATTAGTAAATATAAAAATCGTTTCATGCTTTTGGTTTTTGATAGTACAAAAGTGAATCGATTTTAAGGGATAAAATAATTAGAAATACTGAGTTGTTATTTTTGATTGACGAATTGTAATTACGCTCTACTTGGTTTGTTTTGTAGTAAATAAAAAACTAAACCACCAATAAAATAGAGCAATGCATCTATAGGGTCTGAGGTATAACGAACTAGTTGATTGGGTAATAGGTACTCAAATATAAAGGCATAAAGTGCGCAAACATATAAAATGATTGGTAGCTTTAAAACAAAGTTAGTATCATTTCTAGACCATCTTAAAAATAGCAAACATACATAGAGCACTATTGGTATGATAAGAAAATCATTAAGATAATTATTTAACAATCTTGGTAGCGATAATTCTAAAGATTGAAAAATATAGACACTTGTGCCTAGTGTAAAAGATAAAATGCAAAAAATACTTAGCCTCAAATTCATATTAACCAGCAGCAACCATTGCAATTAACCAAGCTAAACCAGCACCAATTGCACTTACCACAGTTACCACAGAATAAATAAGCCAACCAATAATTCTATAAAATACATTATTGCTTTTTTTCAAACGTTCTGCAAGGTTCGGATTTTCTAATTCTTCAATAGCTTCATCTATTTGTTCTTGCTTAACTTCTGCAGCCTTTATTTCTCTCTTTTTTTCATCAGATATGAGTGTGTTACAGTTTTTGCAATACTCTCTATTGGTATTAAATACTCCACAATTAGGGCATTTTACAATTCTAGTGCTCATAGTTAAACAATATTTTTCTTTTTAAAAGGACGAATTATGAGGCGTGTTTCTCTATCAAATCGAATATAATTATACACCCAGTTTAAAAATACAATGGCTTTGTTTCTAAAGCCAATTAATGAAAATAAGTGAACAAACATCCATACAAACCAAGCGAAAACCCCTTGAAATTTCCATTTTGGCAAGTCTACTACAGCTTTATTTCTTCCTATTGTAGCCATAGAACCTTTATCATTATAAACAAAAGCTTTGGTTTTTTTATGAAATAGTTTAGCAATAATATTCTTGGCAACAAGTTTACCTTGCTGAATGGCTGGTTGAGCCATCATTGGGTGCCCATATGGATTTTTTTCTGATTTCATACAAGCAACATCACCAATAGCGTAAATGTTATCATAGTTTTCAACTTGATTAAACTCATTTACCCTATATCTTTCGACTCTCTCAATAATACAGCTAGAGTTTAATCCGTTAACAATTTCACCTTTTACACCTGCAGTCCAAATTACGGTTTCAGCTCTAAAATGGTCTTCACCATTTGTAGTTACAATTTTACCATCATAATTTAAAACACGAAGATTTTTCCAAACATTAACACCTAAACCAATCAAGAAATCTTCGGCTTTTTCAGAAGCTTCAGCACTCATACCCTTTAAAATTTCAGCAGAACTTTGTATGAGGTTTATTTGCATTTTTCTAATATCTAAATCTGGGTAATCTTTAGGTAAAATTCCCTTTTTCATTTCAGCTAAAGCACCAGCCAATTCTACTCCTGTTGGCCCTCCACCAACAATTACAAAATTCATTAAGGCATTGCGTTCTTCTAAATTATCGGTTAGTAATGCTTCTTCAAAATTTTCTAAAACCAAACTTCTAATGTCTAAAGCCTGTGGTACAGACTTCATTTCCATGGTGTTTTCTTGGATGTTTTTGTTCCCAAAAAAATTTGTTGTAGAACCAGTAGCAATGATTAATTCGTCGTAATCTAAATTTCCAATAGAGGTTTCTATGATTTTTTTATCAGGATGAATTTCTACAACCTCAGCCAATCTAAAAAAGAAATTTTTTACATCATTAAACCTTTTTCTAAGCGGAAAGGCAATAGAATCTGGCTCTAAACCACCTGTTGCTACTTGGTATAATAATGGTTGGAATGTATGATAGTTATGTTTGTCTACCAAAACAACTTGCAATTCTTGATTCTCTAACCCTTTTGCAGCAGCTAAACCTGCAAAACCTCCACCAATAATAACAACTCTAGGAAAACTTGACTGTGGTAAATTCATATCAATTTTTAATAAATCTAACACAAATTTACTGAAAAGAAAAGTGAATTATAATTCCTTCTAAGATTATCTTTAAAATGATAATCATATTGTTGAAACGATTATTTAAAGCTCGATTTAATTTGTACTAAGCTTTTATTGGTCGTTATAAATTCATCTACAATTTTGCGCTTTAAAATTGACGGTTTTTCATTGTAATAGGCTGTCCAGTTATCATTTTTAAGTAAATGCTTTATTTGTTTTACTTTTTTTTGCGCTTCAGAATAAGAAAATAACGCTTCTATTGTTGAAGAATTTTTAGGTTTTATTTCTGCAGAATTGTTAGTGTAATCAACTGAAATTGTAAAAAGTTTTTGGTTCGATAAAATAGGGTAGAAGTCTACCCAATTTGCATAGCCAATTACTTCACGTTGATTTTTATAAGATTGTTTAGAAATAAATTTCCACCTGCAATTGGCTACTCTTCCCCAATGATTAGATTTTCTAAAAACACCTTCTTCTGTATAGTAATATTTACTTTCAGATTTGCTTTTAAAGAATTTGTTGTCGGGAAAATTAAAATCATCTACCTCTTTAAATTCGCAAAAGGTGTGTTTAAAAAAGTTAGTTGAATTGTAGGTTTTTAAGTTCGACATTTATTTAATTACTAATTTGCGAGAAGGTTCACGCTCATAACCTTGAATAAAAATGGTGTCTTTTGTAAACTTGGCCTTTGCAAAGGCTGAGGTGTTTTCTGTATCAACCATACCTTTAAAAGTTAGATAATGAACATTGTTCACCATTTCATAACCACCTGCATGATTATGACCATTAAAGAAGAATTTTACATTTTTATAAGCTTTTATAATCTGTAAGAATTGTTCTCTATTCCAAATATTATGCTGATCTATAGGATAAATAGGAAAGTGACAATAAAAGCCTACATTTTGGTTTTTTGCTTTGGCTTCTTCTAATTCAGTTTTTACCCAATTTAATTGAGTCTTACTTAAACCACCATTGTATTTTTTAACATAAGGCAAGTTTTTATCTTTTAGTAGATTATAGAGAGAATCTGTTTGTTGCTTCTTAGTTTTAGTTGTTGAACCATAAAAGCTTAAATCATTTCCATCTAAGACAATAAATCTCCAATCACTTTTTGAAAAACTGTAGTATCTATTTTTTAAATCTAGCTTAGAAATAATTTTTTCTTTATTAGTTTCACCAACATCAAAATCATGATTTCCTAAAACGTGATAAGTATTAGATTTTAACTTGTGCCAAGTTGGTAAAATACTATCCAAACTTGCCATTTTTTGATCTATAAAATCACCCAAGTGAATGGTATAATTTAAAGAATCTTTATTTAGTTCTGTAACAGCGTCTTTTAGCCTTTGAGGTGATTTCTTGTAATAACGATCCCATTTAATTTCGCAATCACAATATTGACAATCAGCAATAATACCAATTTTAAAATCGGTGGTTTTATGAGTTGAGCAAGAGGTTATCAATACTAATATTGATAAAAAGAACAGTATGTTTTTCATGAGTTCAAAAATATATAAAATGATTAGTTTATAAATAAAAAACGCAATCAACTTAATGATTGCGTTTTACATTTATATAGACTCTAAATGGTTACATTTAGAAGGACTGCCTATTTTACTTCTTCAAAATCTACATCCTCTACATTATCTCCTTGATCTGCACTTGCATCTGGCTGACCTTGAGCTTGAGCTCCTTCAGCTCCTGCAGCACCACCTTGAGCAGCATACATTTCTTCAGAGGCAACTTTCCAAGCTTCATTAATCTTTTCCATTGCAGCATCAATCTGTGCAAGGTCTTTAGATTCATGAGCAGCTTTTAATTCAACTAAAGCAGCTTCAATTGGGTCTTTTTTATCCGCAGATAATTTATCACCAAATTCTTTTAATTGCTTTTCTGTTTGAAAAATCATAGAATCTGCAGCATTAATTTTTTCAGCAGTTTCTTTTGCAGCTTTATCAGCATCAGCATTTGCTTCTGCTTCTTGTCTCATCTTTTCAATTTCTTCTTCAGATAATCCTGATGAAGCTTCGATTCTAATTTCGTGAGACTTGTTAGTTCCTTTATCTAAAGCAGATACTTTAATAATACCATTTGCATCAATATCGAAAGTTACTTCAATTTGAGGTACACCTCTTTGTGCTGGTGGTAAACCATCTAGGTGAAAACGACCAATTGTATTATTGTCTGCAGCCATTGCTCTTTCTCCTTGTAGAACGTGAATTTCTACAGAAGGTTGATTATCTACTGCAGTAGAAAATACTTGAGATTTTTTAGTTGGAATGGTGGTGTTTGCATCAATTAATTTTGTGAAAACATTACCCATTGTTTCAATACCTAAAGATAAAGGTGTAACATCTAATAATAATACATCTTTTACATCTCCAGATAAAACTCCACCTTGAATAGCAGCTCCTAAAGAAACAACCTCATCTGGGTTAACTCCTTTACTTGGTGCTTTTCCAAAGAATTTTTCTACAGCTTCTTGAATAGCTGGTATTCTTGTAGAACCACCTACTAAAATAATTTCATCTATTTCAGAAGTTGATAAATCAGCATTTTTTAATGCAGTTTTACATGGCTCAATAGTTCTTTTCACTAAATCATCTATTAATTGCTCAAATTTAGATCTAGATAAAGTTCTTACTAAGTGTTTTGGTCCGCTAGCTGTAGCAGTAACATATGGTAAGTTAATTTCTGTAGAAGAAGAACTAGATAATTCAATCTTAGCTTTTTCTGCAGCTTCTTTTAAACGTTGTAAAGCCATTGGGTCTTTACGTAAGTCCATATTTTCATCTGCTTCAAACTCATCTGCTAACCAGTTAATGATTTTTTCATCAACATCATCACCACCTAAATGTGTATCACCATCAGTAGCTAATACTTCAAATACTCCATCTCCTAACTCTAAGATAGATACATCATGTGTACCACCTCCAAAGTCAAAAACAACAATTTTCTTATCGTCATTTGCTTTATCCATACCATAAGCTAATGCTGCTGCAGTTGGCTCATTGATAATTCTTTCTACTTTTAAACCAGCAATTTCACCAGCTTCTTTAGTAGCTTGTCTTTGTGCATCGTTAAAATATGCAGGTACTGTAATTACAGCTTGAGAAACATCTGCGCCTAAATAATCTTCTGCAGTTTTTTTCATTTTCTGTAATACCATTGCAGAAATTTCTTGAGGTGTATATAAACGACCATCAATATCTACTCTTGGTGTATCATTATCTCCGTTAACAACTTTGTAAGGTACTCTTTGCACTTCTTTAGAAGACTCAGAGAATTTATTACCCATAAAACGTTTAATAGAATAAACAGTTTTAGTTGGGTTTGTCACTGCTTGTCTTTTAGCAGGGTCACCAATCTTACGTTCTCCACCCTCAACAAAGGCAACAATAGATGGTGTAGTTCTTTTTCCTTCAGCATTAGGAATTACAACTGGCTCATTACCTTCCATAACAGAAACACATGAGTTGGTAGTTCCTAAATCTATTCCTATAATTTTACTCATAATTTTTATTTATATTAAATTTTATTTTTCAATTTTACAGTTACTATTAGTCAAAGGCTATGCCAACTGGTTTTTGATTAGAAAATGTCAGTTTTTTAAGTTTTGCCATTTAAAAATTATGACAAGATGACATAAATTCACTTTTTTTGATGCTCTAAAAAAGTGTTTCCTTTTCTGTTTTTAATTTCCTATATTTGGATAATACAATAAGAATTAAATCTTTAAACCAATAAATTAATTAGACACCATGAGTAAATTTGACGAAAAAGTTGCTTTGTACAAAAAATTTATGGACGATAGAAATCTACGTTCAAATACAGAATTATTAGCTGCTGTAACTAAAGGATTAGGTCCATCAATATATAAAGCCGATGCTGAAACAGTATCTGGTTCTGATGCAAAAGAACTGGCAACTGTAAAAAATAATTTTTTAATTAAAAAGTTAGGTTTAGCAGATAGTGCTGAGTTAGATGCTGGTATAGAGGAAGTAATGGAACGAATTGGTAAATCTGAAAGAAAAAAATACAGAGCAGTTGTTTATTATATGCTTGTTAAAAAGTTCGATAAAGAATCTGTTTACGGAATGTAACTAAAATACATTTTAATAAATTCAAAAAAATCCAGCTCATTGAGTTGGATTTTTTACATTTACACCAGAATTTATTTAAATTTTTAGGAATGTCTCAATTTATCAGTGTTTTTGATATGCTAAAGATTGGTGTTGGCCCATCAAGTTCTCATACATTAGGCCCTTGGAGAGCAGCACAAACTTGGATTCAAAAAGTAAAAGAAAATAAACAATTCGATCTTTTTGATGAGCTGAAAGTAGATTTATATGGTTCACTTTCATTAACAGGTAAAGGCCATGCAACAGACTTGGCCATTCTTCTCGGTTTAAGTGAAGCAGACCCAGAGTATATACCTATAGAAGATGTTTTTATTATTGTAGAAAGAATAAATACACAAGAAGAAATTCTTTTTAAAGGTGGCAAGCGCATTACGTTTCCTAAAAACTCCATAAAATTTAATAGAGAATTTTTACCCTTTCATGCCAATGGAATGACTTTTAGAGGATTTGCAAATGGTAAAGAAATTTCTACAGAAACCTATTATTCTATTGGAGGTGGATTTATTGTACAAGAAAATGACAATCTTGAAGATGAAATAGAAATCAACAAAAAGAACTTTCCTTATCCTGTAAATAGAGCAATACAATTAGAAGAATATTGTGAAAGAGATAATATCCATATTTCAGATGTAGTTTTAAAGAATGAATTAGAGTTAAAATCGGCCAAAGAAATAGATTTTGAATTAAATCGTATTTGGGAAACGATGTTAGAATGTATGTACATTGGTTGTCATACAGAAGGAAGATTACCAGGAGGACTTAATGTGAAAAGACGTGCTTTTGACACGCATCAAAAATTAATAAAGGAAGCGAAATATTCGAATCCTACAGAATGGATTGCAGCCATTAGAGGTTCTGAAGTTAAATTTAGAGAAATTTTAAAATGGGTTAGCTGCTTTGCCTTATCTGTAAATGAGGTAAATGCATCTTTAGGTCGCGTAGTAACTGCACCAACTAATGGTAGTGCAGGTGTTATTCCAGCTGTACTGATGTATTATTTAGTTATCGAAAATCACACAGCCGATTTTGAACATATTAAAAAATTCTTATTAGTTGCAGGAGAAATAGGAAGTATCTTTAAAAAGAACGCAACAATATCTGCAGCAATGGGTGGTTGCCAAGCAGAAATTGGAGTTTCATCTGCAATGGCTGCAGCAGCTCTAACTGAGTTGTTAGGAGGAACCCCAGCACAATGTTTATCAGCAGCAGAAATTGCAATGGAGCATCATTTGGGTTTAACTTGCGATCCTATAGCTGGTTTAGTGCAAGTGCCATGTATAGAAAGAAATTCTATGGGTGCAATAAAAGCTATTCACGCTGCAGAAATTGCTTTAGAAACAGATCCTAAAGATTCATTGGTTCATTTAGATAAGGTAATAGACACCATGTGGGAAACTGCAAAAGACATGAATAAAAACTACAAAGAAACCTCAGAAGGAGGTTTAGCTGTTACAGTAAGAATGGCAGATTGTTAAATACGATTTATTTTTAATCTTATTTTTAAAAAAAAGCCCAAAAACTTTGTGAAGTTTTTGGGCTTATAAATAATATTGTTTTTAATTTATTCGGATAACAAACTATTATTTCTTTATTTCGTCTGAACTTTGAACAGCTAAATTATAAATAACCAATCCAAAACCAATTTTGTTAATGGCATCTCCAATATTGTAAATAACATCTAAGTTCCATCCTCCAAAAATACTTTCGTACCAACCTGGAGTTCCAGCCATATATCCAATTGGGTAAATTGCCCAACCAACTAAAACGAACCAACATAGAGTTTTGTGCGCTTTTAATACAGAACCACCAGCAGCTACTGCTAATTTTTTAGCTTTACCTAACCAAATATCATAAACAATTACAAAATATGCAATACCAGAAACTAATCCCCAGAACCAAGCTTGCTCTCTAAATAGTACTTCTCCCATATATCCAGTAACTAACATTACTACAGATAAAAAGATTAATCGCCACATTAAAGACTTCTTTGCCCCTGCAACTTTTAATATTAAAAAGAACTCAACACACATTAATGGTACTGTTAAAACCCAGTCAACATATCTAAAGAATGTTGGTGATTCTGCGTTTGCAGCCCAATAATCTCTCATATACCAATAGTGCACTGCTGCAATAAAAGTAATTAAACCAGACACTAAAATTGATGTCCTCCATTTTTTATCAAAACTACTCATTGATAAAAAGAAAAATACTGAAGCAGCCATCATTGCCATGCAGCCTACAAAGAATGTAAAACCTACATAATCATCTGGTGCCATTTTTGCTACAGCTAAAAAATTTGTAATTAAACTCATGATATAATAAATTAAGTTAGTAAATAATGTTTAGCTTTTTTACTAAAAGCTTAAACAAAAATACAAAATAAAATAATACATTTGTAAAATGGATATGGATATTTTAAAAAATTATCAAAATTTTAAGATTTATTTTACATTTTTCTTGATTTGGGTTAGTATCCAATTTGGTGACCTTGTGGAGGATTATATTGGTTATGTATTAGTAATATCAATAGGAATTCTTCACGGAGCAAATGATTTATTGATCTTATCAATTAGACAAAAAGTTAAAATTCTTGATAAGAAAAATTTAATAACCTATTTGGGTATTGTCTTTATTTGTTTTCTACTCTTTTATATTCAGCCATTTTTTTCAATTTGTCTTTTTATTTTAATTAGTTCTTATCATTTTGGGGAAGAACATTTTAGCAGAAATATTAGTGTAAATTGGTGGTTTGATACATTTTTTTATACAACGTACGGAATCCTTCTTTTTGCAATACTTTTTACATTTGCTTTAGACAATGTTAAAGAGATCATGGTTGAGTTAACAGGTAATTATTTTAACAATAATGAAGTAACTATCACATTAATTACAAGCGGAGTTTTGTTTTTATTATTAAATGTATTTTTAATAATAAAGAAGAAGATAAATTTATCAAATTTTTTAAAGGAGCTTTTTTACCTTGCTTTAATAGCGGTAGTATTTAATACGTCTTCTTTAATTTTAGGATTTGCAATTTATTTTATTTTGTGGCATTCTATTCCTTCAATTTTAGGACAAATTGAATTTATTTCTGGAGATTTTAACAAAAAAAATATATTATTTTACTTAAAAAAAGGAGCTATATTTTGGGGTTTTAGTATCCTTGGTCTTTTACTTTTGTATGTTATTTTTATAGATGTAAAAATACTAAATTCGCTTATTTTTATGATACTTTTTGCAGTAACAGCCCCTCATATTTGGGTTATGAATAAGATGAAAAATTAACGGGTAAACACAATTTCATGCTCTGATGACATCGTTTCAGAAAAACGATAATTCTCTACATCAAAGTTTTTAAGTTCTTCTATCGTTTTAACATTATGGTCTATAATATAGCGTACCATTAAGCCTCTTGCTTTCTTAGCATAAGTCATGATCGTTTTATATTGCCCATTTTTAAAATCTTTAAAAACAGGAGTAACCATTGGTACTTTCAATACCTTTTTAGGAATCACTTTAAAGTATTCTGAGCTCGCTAAGTTTATTAGTAATTCATCATCTTGCAACTCTTCATTTAATGCTTTTGCTAAAGTGTCATCCCAAAACTTATAAAGATTGTCTTTTCTACTTACTTTTAATTTTGTTCCCATTTCTAAACGATAAGGCTGAATTAAATCTAAAGGTTTTAATAAGCCATATAATCCAGACAAGATTCTTAAATTCTCTTGTAAAAGTGGTAATTTTTCTTCTGGTAAAGTGGTTACATCAATTCCTTGAAAAACAGCACCAGTAAACGCATAAATTGCTTGTTTTGCATTATCTGTAGTAAATGGCGTTTGCCATTCTTGATTTCTCTCATAATTTAAAGAAGCTAAATCATTAGAAATAGACATTAAACTAGAAAGTTTGTTTTTAGATAATGTTTTTAGTTTTTTATTCAACTTTTCAGACTGCTCTAAAAATTGTGGTTGTGTGTGTAAACTAGTTTCAACTTTACTCTCAAAATCCAAAGATTTTGCTGGCGATATTATAATTTTCATATATAATTAGAATTAAATAGAAAGGGCTACTTTTATAAATGTAAAGATACAAACGCTTCAAAAAATAGTTGATGATTATACTTGAATTATATTGATATTTGTATTGAAATAATTTATACGATTTAAGGTTAAATAGTTTTTTGTTAATGAAAAAGATATATTTTAAATACAAAGAAAGCAAGTTTCATAAATACGTAAGAACACATAAAAAATATGCTCCTCTCTTATTTTTTATAGCTGGTTTTACATGGGATTCTTTAACCTTAGGAAGAATAGACAGAATGTATGATTTGGTTGTACTTTCATCTCACATGGTTTTGCTAACACTCTCTCTTTACTTATATAACTTATCAGAAAACGAAAAACCTTTGCTGAAAATTCCGGCTAAATATGCTGTTTATTTGCCATTGGCTATTCAGTTTTTTTTAGGAGGATTATCTAGTGCTTACGTAATTTATTTTGCCAGAAGTGTTTCTTTATCTAAAACTGCTGTATTCTTCTTTTTATTACTACTCTTATTTATTGCGAATGAATTTTTAAGAAAAAGAATATCGAATAAGTATTTACAATTTGGATTTTACTTTTTCGTAAATTTTATATTTCTAAGCTGTTTTATACCCATTATTTTAAAAAAAATGAATTCTGAAATATTTTATTTATCAGGATTTATAAGTTTAATTTTTACACTAGTTTTAGTGTATTTGGTTTACAAATCAAGTCAAACTGCAAGAGTAGAAATAGTAAGATATAAAATGATAACGCTCATTTTAAGTATTTACTTTTTAATTAATGCCTGTTATTATTTTAAATTAATTCCACCTGTGCCATTGGCATTAGATAAAGGACTAATTGCTTATGATATAAAGATTAAAAACGATAAATATTTGGTGACTTATGAAATAGACGATTGGCTCTATTTTTGGAGAGATCATAAAACCGATTTTAATAAATCTAAAAGAGAGCCTGTTTATGTTTTTACATCAGTTTTTGCACCAACAGATTTAGAGAAAAAAATATTTCATAGATGGATGTGGTTTAATAAAACTGCAGATGATTGGCAAGTGATGGATGAAATTGGTTTTAATATTACAGGGGGCAGAGACAATGGGTATAGAGGTTACAGTTATAAAAATAATGTTCTAGATGGTAAGTGGAAAGTAGAGGTGGTTACTGAGGGAAATCTGGTATTAGGTGTTGTAGATTTTAATATTAATCTTCAAAAAAATAATGATAACTCTAAATTAGTGACTAAAGAGTTTTAAAAAATAGAGGTGAAATTTATCATTTTAAATTAATTAATCGTAATATTGCAATATATAAATAATCATGGGTTTAACTAAGACAGAAATATTTACAGAACAGCAAAATAGAATTGCTACAATAGCTAAAGTATTAGGTCATCCTGCAAGAATAGCCATTTTAGAATTTTTAATAAAATTAGAAAGTTGTGTTTGTGGAGACCTTGTAAAAGATATTGGTTTAGCACAACCAACAATTTCGCAACACCTAAAAGAACTTAAAAAAGTAGGATTAATTAAAGGTACTATAGAAGGTACCAGCGTTTGCTATTGTATTCATGAGGAAAACTGGGAAGAAATTAGTGTTTTATTAGGCGCATTTTTAAATAAAAAATCAAAAGGCACTTGCTGCTAACCAATCAAATTATAAAAAATGAATGCTCAAATTGAAAATGTAATCCAAAACCTAAATACTGATACCTTATCATCAGAAAGAAAAGCCGTTTTACAACCTCTAATTGATTTTATATCAGAAAAGAAATCAGAGAACAAACCAATTCGAATCAATTTTATTTGTACTCACAATTCTAGACGAAGTCATTTAGGGCAAATCTGGGCACAAACTATGGCAAACTATTTTACTATAGATAATGTTACTACATATTCAGGAGGAACAGAAACTACTGCCATGTTTCCAAAAGTGGGTGAAACTTTAGTAAATCAAGGATTTAAGTTGCAGAAATTGTCTGAAACAGAAAATCCTGTGTACGCTATTCAGTTTGATGATAATTCACATCCTGTAATTGCTTTTTCTAAAAAGTATAGTGATGATTTTAATCCTTCATCTGAGTTTGCAGCAATTATGACTTGTTCACATGCAGATGGAAATTGCCCATTTATTGCTGGTGCAGAAAAGAGAATTCCTATTACTTATGAAGATCCGAAATTGTTTGACAATACAGATCAACAGGATGAAAAATATGCTGAAAGAAGTTTGCAAATAGCAACAGAAATGAAATACGTTTTTTCTAACATTTAAAATATTTTGTCATGAAATTATCAGAAATAAAAACACATTTAAAACAATTAAAAACTATTGGTTTTCAATTACCAAATGGTGAATTGGTAGCTCCTCATTTCCACGTAACCGAAGTTGGTAGAGTTAAAAAAGACTTTATAGATTGTGGAGGAAAAGTAAGAAGCGAAGCTGTAATTAATTTTCAATTATGGGAAGAGCGAGATTATGATCATAGGTTACACCCAGATAAATTATTAAATATTATCGAACTCTCTGAAAAGATTTTTGAATTTGATGATTTGGAAATTGAAGTAGAATATCAAGGTAAAGATACTATTGGCAAATATAATTTAGATTTTGATGGGACTAACTTTTTACTAACTTCTAAATTAACGGCTTGTTTAGCATTAGATGCCTGTGGTATTCCTGCAGAAAAGCCAAGAATTAAAATATCTGATTTGCAGAACAATTCCTGTGCTCCAGGTTCTGGTTGTTGTTAAGAAAATATACGTCAAATATAAAAATCCATTCTATTTTTAGAATGGATTTTATATTTATAACAAAAAGAAAATTACTCAATTTCCTCTTTAGAATGTTCACTGTATGTTCTCCACTTTTCTAAACATTCACTAATATCATCAGGAATTTCAGAATTGAAACTCAAAAATTCTCCAGTTGTTGGGTGTGTAAAGCCCAATGTTTTTGCATGTAAGGCTTGCCTTGGTAAAACTTTAAAGCAGTTTTGAACAAATTGCTTGTATTTGGTGAACGTTGTACCTTTTAAAATTTCATCTCCTCCATATCTTTCATCATTAAATAATGTATGACCAATATGCTTAAAATGCGCTCTAATTTGATGTGTTCTTCCAGTTTCTAACTTACATTGTACTAAAGTTACATAGGTTAAACGCTCCAAAACCTTAAAGTGAGTTACTGCATGCTTGCCAAAATCTCCATCAGGAAAAACAGCCATTTGCAAACGGTTTTTTAAGCTTCTGCCAATATTACCTTCAATTCTACCTTCATCTTCTTCAATATTTCCCCAAACTAAAGCGTAATACAAACGCTCTGTAGTTCTGTCAAAAAATTGTTTAGATAAATGAGCCATTGCAAATTCAGTTTTTGCAACAACTAATAACCCACTAGTATCTTTGTCTATTCTGTGCACCAAACCAGGTCTTTCATTAGAATTGGTTGGTAAATTTTCTATATGATGAATTAAACCATTTACTAGTGTTCCAGAATAATTTCCATGGCCTGGATGCACAACCATACCTGCAGGTTTATTGACTACAATTACAGCATCATCTTCATAAATAATATCTAAGGGAATATCTTCTGCAACCAATAAGTTTTCTGCAGGAGGATAAGCCAAAACTACACGAACAACATCTTTTGGCTTCACCTTATGATTTGATTTTACAGCAATATCATTCACCAAAACATTACCTGCTTTTGCAGCCTGTTGCACCTTATTACGAGTAGCATTTTCAATAAAATTCATTAAAAATTTATCTACTCTTAAAGGCTCTTGTCCATCTGCCGCAACAAATTTATAATGTTCGTATAAATCGTCGTTTTCTGATTCTAAATTTTGGTTTTCTTCCAAATCTCTTTTAATTATCTACCTTAATAATCTATCTATTTCCATCACCTAAAACCAACTCAATTAGAGAGTTTTTTGGCAATTTATCATTCGGATTTATAATTTTACCATTATGTCTTAATCCTCTAACCACATCTTTACCAATATCTTTTACGTAGGTGTATTCTGTACCTACAACAAAACCAATTGCTCGTAGTTCAGAAATTGCCTGTCTTTTGGTTCTTCCATTTAAATCAGGAATGGTAATATCTCTGTATTTAGAAGGATTTAACGTTAAGTATATTTTTCTGTTTTCTTTTACAAAATCACCTCCTGAAGGGCTTTGTTCAATTACCGATCTTTTTGGGTATTCTGGGTTATAACTTGCACTATCAATTACCTTGTAATCTAAATTTAGCTCGTTTAACTTTCTTTCAGCTTCACTAATTGTCATTTTATGCAAGTCTGGAACTTGAATTTTTTGATCGTGATTAGTCGTTACATTCAACCAAAATTTAAGGATAAAAAAAAGCAATACAAAACTAACGATAGCAATTGCTAATTGTTTAAAAAACGATTTACTTTTAAGAAACTGAAAAATACCCATAGAATGTTTTTTGATTGGTGCACAAATATATAAAATCTAAACGTTGCAGTTTCTATTTATATTTTGATAAATTTGTTTAAATAATAGAATTTGATGAAAAAAAATATTGCCATTATTATGGGTGGTTATTCATCTGAAGCAGATATTTCCATAAAAAGCGGAAACGTAGTATTTCAAAATTTAGATACAAATAAATACAATGTTTTTAGAGTACATATTTTAAAGGATAAATGGGTAGTTTTAGATGAATCTAATGCAGAATACCAAATTAATAAAGATGATTTTTCTTGCGTTATAAATCAGAATCACATAAAATTTGATTGTGTGTTTAATGCAATACATGGTAATCCTGGAGAAAATGGAATGATTTTAAGCTACTTAGAATTGCTTAATATTCCTCATACATCAGCTCCTTTTTATCAAATGGCACTCACGTTTAACAAAAGAGACACCTTAAGTGTTGTAAAAGAATATGGTATTAAAACTGCAAAATCTATCTATTTAAATAAGGGTGATGTTATTAATACTAAAGAAATAAAAGAGAAAGTAGGCTTACCTTGTTTTATAAAACCTAACAATGCAGGTTCTAGTTATGGTATATCTAAAGCATATTCAGAAGAAGAGATTTTTCATGGAATTTTAAAGGCGTATAATGAGGATTCAGCTATTTTAATTGAATCTTTTTTAGAGGGTACAGAGGTTTCTGTAGGTGTTATTGAGTATGAAAATGAAATAAAAGTTTTACCGATTACTGAAATAGTTTCTGAAAATGATTTCTTTGATTATGAAGCTAAATATGAAGGTAAATCGCAAGAAATTACACCTGCAAGAATTACAGAACAACAACAAAAAAGGGTAGAAGAGGTAGCCCAAAATGTGTATAAATGTTTAAATATGTCTGGCTTTTCTAGAGCAGAATATATCTTTGTTAATAATGAGCCATATTTCTTAGAAATAAATACAGTGCCAGGTTTAACCGAAGAAAGTATATTGCCTCAACAAGCTAAAGAGGCTGGCATTTCTTTAGCACAACTTTTTGATAACGCTATTCAAATGGCATTAAATTAAAATTATGAAAAAAGCAGTTTTTCCAGGTTCTTTTGATCCTATTACACTTGGCCATTTTGATATTATTGAAAGAGGTGTAAAACTTTTTGATGAACTAATTATTGCTATTGGTATAAATGCCGATAAAAAATACATGTTCAGTTTAGAAGAGCGTAAAAGTTTTATTGAAGAGACATTTAAGAACGAACCAAAAATTAAAGTAGTTACCTATCAAGGTTTAACAGTAAACTTTTGTAAAGAACAGAATGCCGAATTTATTTTAAGAGGATTAAGAAATCCTGCTGATTTTGAGTTTGAAAAAGCCATAGCACATACTAATAGAAAATTATCGGAAATAGAAACTGTATTCTTACTAACTTCTTCAGGTAAGAGTTATATATCATCATCTATTGTGAGAGATGTTATCAGAAATAATGGAGATTATACAGGTTTAGTGCCTGATGCAGTTAGAGTTAAAAAATAATTTATGAATAAATTTTTATTGAAAACCCTATTGGTTTCTGCCTTTATTTTTATTGTTTCTTGCAATAAATCATCTAAAGAAACTACAGATTTTACCACACTTTTCGAAAAATCTAAAGGTACAGAAACACCAGAGTACAAAGATGTAATTGGGTATTATACCAATTTAGCTGATGCTTACGAACAAATTTCATTGTTCAGTTTTGGACAAACAGATTCTGGAGAACCATTGCATTTAGTAGTTTATGATAGAAATGGAATTTATAATATTGATGAAATTAAAAGTTCATCAAAAAATAGAATTTTAATTAATAATGGAATTCATCCTGGAGAATCAGATGGAATTGATGCTTCTATGATTTTGTTAAGAGATATTGTTCAAAACGATTCTTTACAGAAAAAGTATCAAAATTCTATCATTTGTGTTATCCCTGTTTATAATGTAGGTGGTTCTTTAAATAGAAATTCGCACACTAGAGCCAATCAAAATGGACCATTAGAATATGGTTTTAGAGGAAATGCTAGAAACTACGATTTAAATCGCGATTTTATTAAACAAGACACAAAAAATGCTGCAGCTTTCGCCGAGATTTTTCATACGGTAAATCCAGATGTTTTTATAGATAATCATGTTAGTAATGGTGCAGACTATCAATATGCAATTACGCATCTCTTTACGCAGCATAATAAATTAGGGGGTAGTTTAGGTTCTTTTTTACAGAATAAAATGAGGCCTGGTTTAGAACAATCACTGGCACAAAAAGATATTATCATAACACCATATGTAAATGTTTGGGGCAATACTCCAGAAGTAGGTTTTTCTCAATTTTTTGATTCACCTAGATATTCTACAGGTTATACAACCCTGTTTAATACTTTAGGATTAATGGTAGAAACACACATGCTTAAACCTTATAAAATTAGAGTGGAGCAAACGTATGAATTACTATTTTCTGCTTTTGATTTTACGGAAGAGAATTCAGCTAAAATTAAGGAATTAAGAGCAAAAGCAACTGAAGAAATTTTAGCAAAGAAAAGTTATCCTATTCAATATGCTGTAGATAGAGAAAAATACAGAACTTTAAAGTTTAAAGGATATGAAGGTAGTTATATAGAAAGTAAAGTTACCAATGGTAAAAGATTGTTTTATGACAAAAACAAGCCATTTGAAAAAGACACTAAGTATTTTGATGAATTTAAAGTAACCAAAGAAATAGAAATTCCTGTTGCTTATATTTTACCTAAAGGATGGCATGACATTGTTGCTAGACTAGATAATAATTTAATTGAATATACTAGTTTTAGTAAGGACACTACAATTTCAGTAACCGTAAATCATGTAAAAGATTTTAAATCTAGAAATGCGCCTTATGAAGGGCATTATTTGCATTACAATACAGAAGTTTTTAGTTCATCAAAAGAAGTTACCTTTAAAAAAGGAGATTTATACATACCAACCAATCAAAATGGAGTGCGTTATTTGCTGGAAACTATGGAGGCTGAAGCTACAGATTCATTCTTCAATTGGAATTTCTTTGATACAGTTTTACAAAAAAAAGAGGGCTATTCTGCTTATGTTTTTGAAGATGTTGCAGAACAAATTTTAAAAGACAATGAGTTTTTGAAAAATGAGTTCGAAAATAAGTTAAAAGAGGATAAGGATTTTGAGAAAAACCCTAGAAAACAGTTGGATTTTATTTATAAAAATTCTCCTTATTACGAAAAAGCGCATTTAATGTTACCTGTATTCAAAGTTTATTAATTATGAAAAAAATAGTGCTGTTCGCTTTAATATTAGTTTGTATAAATTGTAAAACTACCAATATAGAATCTTCGGAATTAACCACTTTTTTTGTGGGAACATATACTTCTGGAGAAAGTAAGGGCATTTATAAATATGCCATCAACAAAGATGGGATTTTACAAAAAATAGGTTTAGCTACAGAAACCAACAATCCATCTTATTTGGCAAAATCTAATGATGGTAAAACCTTAGTAGCAGTAGATGAAACAGATGATGAAGGTACAGGTTTTGTAAAATCATATCGTATTGAAAACGATTCATTAATTTATTTAAGTACTTCAAAAACAGGTGGTGCACATCCTTGTTTTGTAACTATAAATTCAGATAATGAAGTTCTTGTAGCGAATTATACAGGAGGTAATATTGCAGCTTATAAAATTGATAATCAAAATGGATTAACCAATTTGTTGGCAGTACAACAACATTTTGGTAAAGGAACCACTGCAAGACAAGAAGCACCTCATGCACATTCAGCATATTTTCATCCTTCTAAGAATGAAATTATTACTGCAGATTTAGGAACCAATGAATTGTGGTTTTCTACCTATAATGATTCCGAAAAATCCTTTGAATTTACAAAACAGGAAAAAATTAAAATGGCAGATGGAGCAGGTCCAAGGCATATTGCTTTTCATCCAAGCAAAAATTGGTTTTATACCATAAACGAACTGAACAACAAAGTTTCTTTAATTGTAGAAAATGAAAACAAGTATAGTTTAAAAAATACTTTTTCAATATTGCCTGAAGATTTTAAAGGAAATAGCTATGCTGCAGATATTCATATCTCTGCTGATGGTAAATTTTTGTATGCTTCAAATCGTGGACATAATTCAATTGCTATTTTTGAAATTGATCCTCTAAATGGAAATTTACAAATTCTGGATTTTGAGAGTACAAAAGGTAATTGGCCTAGAAATTTTGCTCTTTCTCCAGATGGAGATTTTCTTCTTGTAGCCAATGAAAAATCGAGTAATATAGTTTCATTCAAACGAAATAAAAAGAATGGTAAATTAAGTTTTATTTCTGAAATTAAAGCACCAAACCCAGTTTGTATTTTGTTTTAATTAATGTACTAAAACATTATTTCTGCTTACAACTTTACCTTCTTTCTTAAACATAATAAAGTAATTCCCTTTTGGAATTGAAGAAATATCTATTTTGTTAGAAGTATAGTTTTGCTTTTCTAGAATTGTTTTTCCTAGAACAGAGTAAATGGTGAATCCATCAAAACTAATATTACTGTTTTCAATAGTTATAAAATTCTCTGAAGGATTTGGGTATATATTGATTGCATTATTTACTAGATTAACTTTATCTATAGATAGAGGTGAAGTTTCCTCAATACTAAAGTCGGCAAAAAGAACAGCTTCATCTTTTAAATCTTGTGCATTATTCAAACTTCTATAAATGCCCCATTTTGGTCTTGCAAATTCAGCTCCTGCTTGCCAATTATCTAAGTTAGAGTTTTGATAGTATAGAATAACAGCATCAGTTGCTGTATTTTTAATCTCAATTTCGTAGTTGCTATTTGTGCCATAAGTTAAATCAACTGTTATTGATACCCAGTTGCCACGCAACAAATCAAGATCTGCTGTTTTTATAGTATTTTGGTCGTTGGTACTTGTATATCTTAATTCCAATCGATCTGGAGTGGCTTTCCTTGCAGTTAACGTAAACATAGGGATTGATGCAAAATCACCTCCAACCGATTTTATTTGATGTAAATGGGTAAAATTAGGCGAAACTTGAAAATCAGAACTAATCTTCATTTTCCATTTATAGATGACACGTTCTCCTTCTAAGCCTATTAGATTATCAGGACTTTTATCATAAGATTTAATTTCAGTTCGTTGCCTGTCAAAGGTTTTACACCTATCATTATCTTCTGAAGTATGTGCAAAAAAGCGAAAAACATGCTTGTTTAATTCTGAATCAAAAATTTCATCTATATGTCTTCCAAAGGAGGTATGACCACAATCTGGAACTTCAACAACATTGTAATTTGGAGCCATAACTGAGTTAATCAACTCATAAGTATTTCCTGCACCATCTGCATTTAAAACCACTTGAGCTTTAAAATTTGGAGTTGTAGCAGTAAAAAGAAGTAGTAAAAAAAGGACTCTAAACATAAATCAATAATTGGTTAACCAATTTGGTTATCCAAATATACTAATTTTTAAATAGAAATAAATATTAATAGGTTATTGGATTCTAGGATAGTAATGTTCGTAGTTGATAACAAATTTTTGCTAAAAGAATAAATTATTTTAATACATTTAAAGTAAGCACGGTTTTTAATTTTGAGCTCACAAACTTCATATTGCTTTTAAAACACTACACTATTTAAAAAATTATAGTAGTATATATTAAAAAATATACTAGAATATTTATAAAAATATACTAGTATATTTTAAATTAACCTACTGTGTAATCAACTAAAAGTAGCTTAACTAATTATAATTTTGTTACCTTCTATTAATCAAAAGTTATAAGGTTTAAGTCTAAAACTTGTATTCGCTTAAAGGTTTTGGAAACTTCTCAGGATTTGCAGCTAGGTGATACCTTGGATCATCAATATTTTCTACAATAACATCTTTAAAAATTGGTGAAGCCTTGTATAATAAAACTTTACAATCTTCACTTAAATGTTTTAAAGTAACTTTTTTATTTAGTGCTTGGTATTTTTCTACCAGAGCAAATATGGCTTCAATTGCTGAATGATCGGATATTCTAGCTTCAACAAAATCTATTTCTACTTGATCTGGGTCATTTTTTACATCAAATTTTTCATTAAAAGCGGAAATACTACCAAAGAATAAAGGACCCCAAATTTCATATATTTTAGTTCCATCTTCTTTAAAACGTTTTCTAGCTCTAATTCTTCTTGCATTTTCCCAAGCAAAAACCAAAGCAGAAATAATTACACCTACAAAAACAGCAATCGCTAAATCAAAAATTACGGTTACAGCAGATACTGTAATTAAAACAAAGGCATCAGATTTAGGAATCTTCTTAATAATTCTAAAACTAGACCAAGCAAAGGTTTCAATAACCATCATAAACATAACACCCACTAAAGCTGCAATTGGCACTTGCTCTATTAATTTATCTGTAAATAGTATAAAAGTTAATAATGTAACAGCCATCATTATTCCAGATAATCTTCCTCTACCACCAGCGTTGATGTTAATAACGGTTTGGCCAATCATTCCACAACCACCTGTTCCACCAAACAAACCACTTACTATATTTCCTGCTCCTTGAGCTACACATTCTTTATTACCATTTCCTCTAGTTTCTGTTAATTCATCAACTAAATTCATTGTCATTAGAGATTCAATTAAACCTACAGATGCTGCTAATACAGCAAAAGGTAAGATAAAAGTTAGGGTGTCTAAATTTAATGGTAAGTTTTGCCATAGTTCTAAATTCGGAGTTGGAAACTCGCCTTTTAATCCTGTTCCTCCACCTTCTATAATGTAAGAACCTACTGTAGAAACTTCTAATCCAGAAAAAACAACGATTAGAGTAGTAATTAAAATAGCAGTTAATGATGCTGGAATTTTTTTAGTGATTTTAGGTAATATCCAAATAATACCCATAGTTAAGGCTACTAAACCAATCATAATATAAAGTTCATTGCCTTGCATAAATGTGCTTGTATATTCTTTTACACCTTCTGCAGAAACACTTAAAGATTTGTGTGAAAACATTTTTACTTGCGCCCAAAAAATAACGATAGCTAAACCATTTACAAAGCCCATCATCACTGGATGAGGAATTAATCGTACAAATTTTCCTAATTTAAAAACTCCTGCTAGAATTTGAATTACACCCATTAAAATTACACAACCCAAAAGGTAGAAGTAACCCATGTTATCTATTGGCGTGTCAAAAAGCATTCCTTTCGTATGCCCTTCAGCAATCATAGAAACAAAAATAACAGCAACAGCACCTGCAGCACCAGAGATTAAACCTGGTCTACCACCAAAAATAGCTGTAATTAAACCTATAATGAATGCTCCAGAAAGTGCTACTAAAGGGTCTATTTGTGCAACAAACGCAAAAGCAACTACTTCAGGAATCATTGCTAAAGATACTGTGATACCTGCTAAAACATCGTCTTTAACATTTGGGGTAATTTTTTTTATGAATTCTGTCATAACTTATAGGTTTTTAAAAGTCGGCAAATATAGTATGTTTTTTAGATTTAAGCCTGTTTATAAGCATCATAAACCAATTTAATATTGGCATATGTGTTAGAAAGTGTTTTTTTTATTTCTATAGTATTTAAGAAAACTACTTTTGTAATGCCTTCTTCTAATTGTGGTGTTAAGGGTGATGCATCATTAGAATGCATTAAAAACCAATGTGTTTCTTTAAGTTTTAGGCCTTTATGTTTATAAATGTGATAAGTTGTAGCTAATGGTTTTAAGATAGAAAGGTTGGTAATACCACATTCTTCTTCTACTTCTCTAACAGCCGCTAATTCTTTAGATTCCCCTTTTTCTATCCATCCTTTGGGTAAATCCCATGTTCCGTTCCTAAAAATAAATAGCACTGATTGCTGATTATTTACAACTAAACCACCTGCAGCAGGAATTACTTTTAAATTTTTAGTGAATATTTGCCAATCAAGTTCTAAATTTGCACTGACTAAAATGACGCCAAAAATAGTTTCCTCTTCTAATTTAAGAAGTACATCATCAAATTCAAGTTCAGAGAATGAATAAATTGGAAAATTTTTTTCATTTTTTGATGAAGATGTGATAATTATTGGTTTATCATTTACAAAAACTTTATACATTTGTGACATGGTTATGAACAAAGATACTTCAAAAAAAACAGCTGAACTTTTATTGCAAATAAAAGCGATTAAACTAAGTCCTAACGAACCTTTTCAGTGGGCTTCAGGATGGAAATCACCTATTTATTGTGACAATAGAGTTACCTTATCTTATCCTCCAGTACGTGTTTTTTTAAAGGAGGAAATTGCTAAAATTGCTGAGTTAGAATATGGTAAACCAGATGTAATTGCTGGGGTTGCAACAGGTGCTATAGCAATTGGGATTTTAGTTGCTCAAGAACTAGGTGTGCCTTTTGTATATGTTAGGCCAGAACCTAAAAAACATGGTAGAAAAAACCAAATTGAGGGGCATTTAGAAAGTGGTCAGAATGTTGTGGTTATAGAAGATTTAATAAGTACAGGTAACAGTAGTTTAAATGCAGTTGCAGCATTAAAAGAGGCTGGAGCAGTAGTTAAAGGTATGGTTGCTATATTTTCTTATGGTTTTGATGTAGCAACAGAAAACTTTAAAGACAAAAACGTAAATTTAAAAACATTAAGTGATTACGAGAATCTTTTAGAGCAAGCATTAGACAGTAATTATATTTCTCAAAAAGAATTAGCAACTCTACAAGAATGGAGAGCTAACCCTAGTGAGTGGAAACAATAAAATAAGTAAGCATGAATATACAAGGTACTAGAGTAGTAGTTGAGAAATCTCAAAAAGAAACATTCGAATTTTTATCTGATTTAAAGAACTTTGAGCAGTTAATGCCAGAATCTATTCAGAAATTTGAAGTAGATGGCGATTCATTTATTTTTGGTTTAAAAGGAATGCCAGAAATTAGATTGGTTTTGAAAGAGAAAACTCCTTATTCTAATGTAACTTTAGGAGCTGCAAGTAGTAAATTAGATTTTCAACTAGTGGCAGATATTCAGCCTGTAGATGAAGATTCATCTGAAGTACAATTAGAATTTCAGGGCAAGTTTAATGCAATGATGGCAATGATGGTTAAAAAACCATTAACGAGTTTTATTGAAACGCTTACAGATAATTTAGAAACAATTTAAGCAAAAGAAATTTCCTTAATTCCGAATTCTTTTATAGTCTCATCTCCGAGTTCTACTTTAAGATTTCCAGAATTAGAAATACCTATAATTTTACCCATAAATAAAGCATTCTCTGCTGTTTTAAACATGCTAGGAATGTTTTTTTTGTATAATACTTTAAGATAGTCATTTTCTAAGGTATCGTACTCTTTATCTAGCAATTGTTTTATTCTAAGTTTTATTGCAGTTACAACTTCTACAAGCAATTCATCTAAGTTGTAAGATTTGCCTGTAATATTTTTTAAAGATGATGCTTTAGATAGGTTCTCGTAAAATGTTTCTTGATTTACATTAATACCAATTCCAACCACAGCATATTTCATAGCACCTTTAGAAATTGAATTTTCAATTAAAATGCCACAAATTTTTTGATTAGCTGACAGAATGTCGTTTGGCCATTTTATAAATAACTGTTTATTAATGTACATAGAAATAGCATCATACACACCCAAACTAATGGCAAAATTAAAATATTTATAATGGTTTAATTCTAAATTTAAATCATTGATAAAAGCACTGAACGTAAGGTTTTTAAAAGGTTCTGAGGCCCAAGTATTTTCTTGTTGGCCACGCCCATTTGTTTGATCTTTAGCTACAACCACAGTATAGTTTTCTAAAGAAGAATTTTTCGCCATTTCTTTTAAAAAAGAATTTGTAGAATCAATGGCATTAAGTTTGATTAAATTCAATTGTTAAATATTGTGTAAACTAGTTCAATAATACACAAAATACTCGCAAAAAAATAATAACTTTGCATTAAATTAGAGAAGAGATTAATGACAAAAAAACAAGTAAGCACAGATGATTTAATCGCTGTAATTATTAAAGGAATTGATGATGTTAAAGGAGAAGACATCCAATTATTAGATTTAAGAGATATAGAAAATACCGTATGCGATTATTTCGTAATTTGCTCTGGTAATTCAAATACACAAGTGAACGCTATTTCTAGTTCAGTTCAAAAAGTAGTAAGTAAAGAGGTTAAAGATAAACCTTGGCATGTAGAAGGTCAAGGAAACTCTGAATGGGTTTTAATGGATTATGTAAACGTAGTTGTGCACATTTTTCAAAAGCATGTTAGAGATTATTATGATATTGAAAGCCTTTGGGGTGATGCAAAAATCACCGAAATTAACCCAGTATAATCCTATTGATTTTATAACACATGAGTGATTCAAATAAAGACAATAAGTCAAATATGCCTAAATTAAAATTCAGTTCTTATTGGATTTATGGAGGTATATTTTTAGCCATTATAGCTATTCAGTTTTTCAGCAGTGGAGATTTAGCATCTAAAAGTATTTCAAGAAATAAGTTCGAAGAAATATTGAAAGATAATGACATCAAGAAAATTGTTGTGATTAACAAAGATGTAGCTCAAATATTCTTAACACAAGAAGCGCTAAAAAAAGAGGAACATAAAAAATTTACAACCTCTACATTTTACAGACCTGGATCTGCAGTGTATGAATACAATTTTGGAGATCAAAGAACCTTTGAACAAAGTGTTATAGAGGCTAAGGAAGAAAAAAACTTAGTTGTAGATATTGATAACAAAGAAAAAACGAGCATTTTTGAAGCTATAGTTGGTTTCTTACCATTCATCATTTTAATAGCGATTTGGTTATTTTTTATGAAGAGAATGTCTGGTGGAGGAGCAGGTTCTGGTGGAGGAGGTCAAATATTTAGCATTGGGAAATCTAAAGCTAAACTTTTTGACAAAGACACTAAAGTAAAAACAACTTTTGAGAATGTAGCAGGTTTAGAAGGCGCAAAAGAAGAAGTACAAGAAATTGTAGATTTCTTAAAAAGCCCTGAAAAATATACTTCTTTAGGAGGTAAAATTCCAAAGGGAGCGTTATTAGTAGGTCCTCCAGGAACAGGTAAAACATTATTAGCAAAGGCAGTTGCAGGTGAAGCTGGTGTACCTTTTTTCTCACTTTCTGGTTCAGATTTTGTAGAGATGTTTGTTGGGGTAGGTGCTTCTAGAGTGCGTGATTTGTTTAAACAAGCACAGCAAAAATCGCCTTCTATTATTTTTATAGATGAAATTGATGCAATTGGTAGAGCACGTGGTAAAAACTCAATGACAGGTGGTAATGATGAGCGTGAAAATACGTTAAATCAATTATTAACTGAAATGGATGGTTTTGGTACAGATACTAACGTAATTGTAATTGCTGCAACCAACAGAGCAGACGTTTTAGATAAAGCTTTAATGCGTGCAGGACGTTTTGATAGACAGATTTATGTAGACTTACCAGATATTAGAGAAAGACAAGAAATCTTTGAAGTACATATTAAACCTTTAAAATTAGCAGATGATGTTGATGTTGAGTTTTTAGCACAGCAAACACCAGGTTTTTCTGGAGCAGATATTGCTAATATGTGTAATGAGGCTGCTTTAATTGCTGCTAGAAATGGTAAGAAAGCTATTCATCATCAAGCATTTTTAGATGCTGTAGACAGAATCGTTGGTGGTTTAGAGAAAAAGAAAAAACGTATTACACCAAAAGAGAAAAAAGTAATTGCATTTCATGAAGCTGGTCATGCCACTGTAAGTTGGATGTTAGAACATGCTGCACCATTAGTAAAAGTAACTATTGTACCTAGAGGTCAATCTTTAGGAGCTGCTTGGTACTTGCCTGCAGAACGTTTAATTGTGCAAACAGAGCAAATGTTAGACGAAATGTGTGCTACTTTAGGAGGAAGAGCTGCTGAAAAAATTATTTTTAATAAAATTTCTACAGGAGCATTAAGCGACTTAGAAAAGGTAACCAAACAAGCAAGAGCTATGGTTACAGTATATGGTTTAAATGATGAAGTTGGTAATATTACTTATTACGATTCTTCAGGTAATGATGCCTTTGTAAAACCTTATAGTGAGGAAACTGGTAAAATGATTGATAAAGAAATTTCTAAAATGATAGAAATTCAGTATCAAAGAGCCATTGAATTGCTTTCTAAACACAAAGAAAAACTTACAGTTTTAGCGGAATTGCTTTTAGAAAAAGAGGTGATTTTTAAAGACGATTTAGAGAAAATTTTTGGTAAAAGACCATTTGAGGCTTTAGATACAGAAGTAAAGTCAGAAGATGAAATAGACTTGCCAACAGAGAGTACTACAACAGAATCGTAATTTTTAATGGATTTTTTAAAGAAACTTTTTAATATCCCAATTAAAGAGGATAAACAAATACAAAATCAAGAGGTAAATTTATCTCTTGATGATTTGTTTGTACACAACTTTGTGAATAAAGGGGGTAAGTTTCTTTACTGCACAAGTGAGGCAGATGTAAAAACTAATTTTGCCAACATTCTATCAGAAAATAATTGGAATGCTGTACAGTTGTTAAATCCAAAATTAAAGTCTATTGTAAACCATAAAGAGGTTACAATAGCTACAAATACCAATTCAGACCTACCTGCTTTTACAACTTGTGAACATTTAATAGCAGATAATGGTGATGTTTTATTCTCATCGAATCAATTAAAAAGTACAAAACTTAAAGATTATACCAATAATTTTATTGTTTACGCAACTACCAGTCAATTAGTTAAAGACACAGGACAAGGCCTTACAGGAATCAAAACAAAATACGCAAATAACTTGCCTACAAACATATCTTCAATAAAAAATTACAACACTCAGAATGTTGATGATAATTTTTTAAACTATGGCAACAATAACTCAAAAAACCTATATTTGCTGTTGTTTGAAGATTTATAATATGCGCAACCTTTTAAGAAGGAGTTTTTCTGGAATTATTTATGTCCTTATTTTTATTTCTGCTATTCTCTTTTCTAAAGAGTCTTATATTGTTTTAATTACACTTTTTGGTTTTTTATGCATTTGGGAGTTTTCTAAACTCATCGCCCTAAAAAACTACGCTGCATATATTTTATTTCCTTTAACCTTATACCTTTTAATTAGTAGGCAATATAGCTACGCTTCAATAGGTATTCTTACTATAACGTTGCTATCATCTACCTACTTAGTTTATCAACTATTTGTAAAAAAAGAAATCAATTATAAAGATAACAGGCAAAAACTTGGGTTAACTTACAGGTATGTTATTTTCTCAATGTGTTTTTTGGTCTTGTTACCATTTTACGAGAACAGTTTTCATCCATATTTAATGATCAGTATTTTATCATTAATTTGGGTAAACGATTCTTTTGCATTTTTAATCGGTAAAAATTTTGGGAAACATAAACTTTTTCCATCAGTATCTCCTAAAAAAACAATAGAAGGTTTTGTTGGAGGATTGGTTTTTTCACTATTAGCGGCATTACTAATTAGTAAGTTTAATTTAGATTTCTCTATGCTGCATTGGCTAATTATAGGTGTTTTGGTTTCTGTATTAGGTACAACAGGCGATCTAGTAGAATCTAAATTTAAAAGACAAGCAGGTCTTAAAGATAGTGGAAACATTATGCCTGGTCATGGAGGAATTTTAGACAGGCTAGATAGTTTACTATTTGCTGCACCCTTTGTATATTTGTTTATTAATTATATAATTTAAAGCATGATTCGTTTTCATAAAGAAGGTTACAAAATTATTGTAATTACATTCATCATTGTAATTGCTGCTATTTTATTGGCAGAAAAATTTATTGATATTGTTTGGGTTACAAAGTCAATTCAAATATTGGCAGTAGCGTTTCTTATAATCGTTTTGCAGTTTTTTAGAAACCCTAAAAGAATAGCACAATTAAATGAAAATACAATTGTTGCGCCTGTAGATGGTAAAGTTGTAGTGATAGAAGAGGTAGAAGAACCAGAATATTTTAAAGACAAAAGATTACAGGTATCAATATTTATGTCTCCAATTAATGTGCATGTTACAAGATACGCCATGAGTGGTAAGATTAAATACAGCAAATATCATCCAGGAAAATACTTGGTAGCTTGGCATCCTAAAGCTTCTACAGATAATGAAAGAACCACCATTGTAATTCATAATGATAGTTTTGGAGATGTTTTATACAGACAAATTGCAGGTGCACTAGCCAAAAGAATTGTAAATTATGCCATTGAAGGTGAAGAAGTGGTTCAAGGTACAGATGCAGGTTTTATCAAATTTGGTTCACGAGTAGATTTGTATTTTCCTTTAGGAACTAAACTAAATGTTAGTTTAGGAGATAAAGTAAAAGGAGGTACACAAGTGATTGCAGAAAAATAGAAGTTATTAAAGATTTAGATCAAAATTTTAATGATGCTTTTCAAAAACTGTCTAAGCTTAAAAAAACGATTGCACCAGATTTAATGTTGCAACTGTATGCTTATCATAAGCAAGCAAACTTTGGAAATAACTTTTCGTTTAACAGTGGTTTAGATGTAAGAAGTGGCTTTAAATTTAATGCGTGGATGCAGTTGAAAGGTATGTCTTCAGATGAAGCTAAAGAGAAGTATATAGAATTAGCAAATCAAATTTTACAAAAAAATAAAGATAGTTAGATTATGAAAAAAGTATTAGTTACAATTTTTGCATGTGTATTAGTATTCAATTTAACATCTTGCAAATCAGAGAGTGAGTCCACTACTAAAACTACTCTTACAACAACTGAACCTAAGAAAAGTACTGCAGCTTTTAGTGTAGCTAACGCTAAAACTAATATAAAATTCACAGCATATAAAACCACAGAGAAAATTGGGGTTGCTGGTTCTTTTAAGAAAATTGATATTACTCATGGAGGTGAAGGAGCTAACATAAAAGAAGCAATTAACAATACTGAGTTTTCAATACCAGTAAGTGGCTTAATTACAAAAGATTCTAGTAGAGATTACAAGATTAAGAAATTCTTTTTTGGTGTAATGAACAATACTAAGCTTCTTTCTGGAGATTTAAAATTGGTTGATGATAGTAATGGAATTGCCAACATTACCATGAATGGAGAAACTCAGGCAGTACCTTTTACATATACCATTCATAGAAATGAATTCAATATGAAAGCTATTATAGACATAAATACCTGGAATGCTGGTAAAGCATTGGCCTCTTTAAATAAGGTTTGTCAAGATTTACACAAGGGTTCAGATGGTATCTCTAAAACTTGGAGTGAAGTAGATTTGAATATTTCTACTACTTTTTAAATAAGTTATTTAAGGCTTCAGCTAATTCTGGAAATTGAAAGGTAAATTTGTGTTTTCTAATTTTATCTGATGCTAGTCTGCTGCCTTCTAGTAAAATTTTAGCCATGTCTCCAAAAGCTAGTTTCAGCATAAAACTAGGTACATTAATTCCAACATAAGGTCTAGAAACACTTTTTGCTAGTTGTTTAGAAAATGTTGTGCTTGTATGATGCTCAGGAGCTACAGCATTAAAAACTCCGTTTACATTTTCTTCAATTTGATGTATATACATTTGGCATAAATCATCAAGATGTATCCATGGCATATATTGTTTACCAGAACCTAAAGCTGCAATTACAGGTGTTTTCATTTTTTCTAAAGCACCACCAGTTCTAGATAAAACAATACCTGTTCTTAAAATTGAAACAGGAATATTTATACTTTCAAATTGAAGTGCAGCTGCTTCCCATTTTTCACAAACCTCACCCAAAAAATCATTGCCTGCAGCATCATTTTCTTCAAAAATTTTATCGCTAGTTATCGCTCCATAATATCCACTTCCTGAAGCTGATATAAAACCTTTTAAAGGCAAGTTCAATGCTTTTACTTTGCTAAACAGTAGGTTTGCAGAATCTACTCTACTATCAATAATTACCTTTTTTCTTTTATCTGACCATCTTTCATCAGCAATACCTGCGCCTGCCAAATGAATAATATATTCAACATCCTTAAAAGCATCAACATCTATGGTTTGCTTAGATATATCCCATTTAAATTCGTTAGAAGCATCAGGTGTTCTTGTAAGAATGTTTACTGAATGTTCTTTTTCTAAGAGTAATTTTGTTAATTGAGTACCTACTAAACCTGTACCACCAGAAATTAAAATTTTTGCCATATGTAAAGATAAAAAAAACCGTAATCGAAAAGATTACGGTTTCTAATAAATAATTCTTAAAAATTATTTTATTTCTTTCATTGCGTTTGTAATCAACGTTTTTAAATGATTTTTGTGAGCTTTTGTTGCTACATCACCTTTACCATTGCTAACCCAACTTTTAATGGCATTTAAATTATAAATGGCCATAGACTTAGAAGCTACCGAAAAACGAGAGCTAGTTCTACCAGTAACCATAGCAATTAAACGTTTGGTATACACTGCTTGTAAATTTTGACGGAAAGAATTCACACTACCGTAAATGTCTGGCTTAAACATCATATTGTTTAAATCTGTCATGAATGTTGATAGCTTGTATTCGTTTCCATAAAGCTCAGAGTTCGATAACCTTTGTAGTGTGTTTGGATGCATGATATGTGCTAAAACACTTGTTTGATAGCCTAGTACTTGCTCATGAATTTTTGGATCTTCTGGACCTCCAAAGAAATTATATCCTCTTCTTTGTCTTGCTAGATAATTATATACTTCATTTGGAGTGCTGAATGCATCTGGGGCAAATATGTATTTGTCTAAAGCATCCATAGCTCTTTTTTGATCTTCTTTGGATACAGGTGTGTAAGGTTGCGTACCACCTTCTTGTCCATAAGTAGATCTGTCTACGTAAACTCCACCAATGAATCTAGAAACTACGCCACCTGCAATTCTGGTTTGGTTATGCAAAGTATAGTAAGCTCTTCTTAAATCTTCATAAGTTTCACCTTTTTTAGTAAACTGATTTTTAAGATTTTTCATCATATCATTTACAAGCTCAAATCTGTTGATAGAGTATGTAATTTGATCATTAGATAAATCACCAATCATTACTCGAGGGTCAATTGCTTTACCTGGAGAACGCATATCATCTGCATCATTACCAAAAATTAATTCTGGTTCTGTAGATCTTTCTAATAAAGCTTCTCTTTCTGATGCATTTTTAAAAGGAGTATACCCAAACTGAATAGCCCAAATATCATATGGCCCAACAGCCATATCATAGTACTGTCCTTGTTTGCTTCTGTCATTAGTAATGTTAATTCCTGCATAATCCATTACAGAACCTGTAAGTGCTTTTCCTTTAATAAAGTTAGCATCTGCCAATTGTTCAGGAGAATATACTTGACTCGCTTTCATATTATGATTTAAACCTAAAGTATGCCCAACTTCGTGCATAATTAAAGATTTCATTCCTTCTTTTTTGATACCTTCCATATCCAACTCAGAAGCACCTGTAGCTTGTAAAACTGCAGTACCTAACTGTAAGTTTTCGTGCATGATATGTCCTGCAGAACACAATAATAAGTTGTTTTTAGCTAAATATTTCTTAGCTCTTAATTCAGCAGATGTTTCTAAATGCATATTGGCAGCAGCGTTATTATATAATTCATCAGCAAAAACTCTATTTGTAAAGTGCACATATTCTAGCATAATATCTGCTCCTAAAATTTCACCAGTTCTTGGGTTTACAAAACTAGGTCCATAACCTCCAAAAGGTGGATTAGGAGAAGATGTCCAACGTAAAACATTGTATCTTACATCTCCAGCATCCCAAGTAGCATCATCTGGTTGCATTTTAACAACCATAGCATTATTAAAGCCAGCTTTTTCAAAAGCTTCGTTCCAAGCTAAAACACCTTCTTTAATGGTTTCTCTCCATTCTACAGGTGTTGATTTTTCCATCCACCAAGTAATAGGCGTTACAGGCTCAGAAATAGCTGCTTCCGGATTTTTCTTTACCAATCTCCATCTGTGAATCATATCTCTATAATTTACAGTTTCTGTGGTAGTCATATCATTTGTTTGCGTTAAGAAATACCCAACTCTAGCATCATCCATTCTTGGTTCATAGCCATCTTCTGGCATATTCATAAATGTGTGAAATACTTTAATAGAAACATTTCTACCATCTGTAACTGCCGCAGAACCACCATTAATTACGTTTGGATTGCTGTAAACGTATTCTGTTTTAATATTTGTGTTTTCTGGATAGTTTTTAATCTCGTTAATTTTAGATTTCGATTTGTCAAATCTACCTAAGCTAAACGCAAAAGGAGATTGACCAGGAAATCTTGGTTGCTTAATTCTTGTAAATATTTCAGATAAAAACAATCCATTTGCATCAATTAAATACTCACCTTTTTCTTCATCAGAAGCCAATAGTTTTCCACTTGCAATTACAGCATCACTAATATTTGCTTCAGAAGATTTAGAAATTGCATTATCCTTATCGAAATAGAAGGCAGTATTTGGCGCCATAAATTCTAAACGATTAAAATATTTTGTAACATGAAATACGCTAGAACCATTGTAAGAACCTCTATATGCATTAGCTTCTGTTACACCATCTGCAATTTGAGAGAAATAAATAAAGTCTTTATCTAATTGGTCTTTTTTAACTAATAGTTTAACAGAACCTGTTACAGTATCTTGATAAATGGTAAATAAACCATCTATTTTTTTACTACTTTTTGTAAGTGATTTAATGGTTTTACCTTTCTTTTTAGGTGGTGTTTTTTTGGCAGGAGCCTCTTTTTTAACTTCCTTTTTTTTCTTTTTCCAAAACTGTGCATTTGTGTTTGGAACTCCTAGAATTCCGAACACCATTAAAAATGAACACAGAATTTTAAACTTCTGAAAATGGTTTGATTTCATTGTAATGTCGATTTAATTTTAATTATGTGTCAAGTTAGGATAGAAATACAACATAAATGTTAATTATATACTAAAATTAATAGGTTTAAATTTCTGATATTATTGAATTTAGTGACTTATTTAAAGGTATCAATTAAACTAATTGATACATATGCTAAAGCAATGTTAATATTTTTTATCAGCTTAATTAAAGGCGTATTTTTATAGTGATGAAAGAAAATATAAAAAGAAAAGGATTTGTTTTTAAAACTTATGAAGCAGACAAGCAGTCTCCTTTCGAAAAATTGTTCGAAATTTTTAAGGAACTAATTACCCATACTTCAGGTGATTTTGATGAGGCTATAGATTGGTTACGATCTTTAGATAAAGAATATAAGCTAACTGATGAGAATTATACTATAGATGATTTCATAGAAGACTTAAAGAAAAAAGGATATATAAAAGAAGAGATTAAAGCAGATGGTACAGGAGGTACAGCAATAACCTCTAAAACAGAAAGAGCAATTCGTCAACAGGCCTTAAACCACATTTTTGGTAAAATTAAAAGAAGTGGTTCTGGTAATCATAAAAGTAAATCACCAGGAATTGGAGATGAGCATACAGGAGATTTTAGAGCGTATCAGTTTGGAGATAATTTAGATAAGGTTTCTATGACAGAGAGTATAAGAAATGCTCAAATTAATAATGGCATAGGCGATTTTACATTGTCTGAAAATGATTTGGTTGTAGAAGAAACGCTGCATAAAAGCCAAATGAGTACCGTTTTAATGATAGATATCAGTCATTCTATGATTTTATATGGTGAAGATAGAATAACACCTGCCAAAAAAGTAGCTATGGCTTTGGCTGAATTAATTACAACTAGATATCCAAAAGACACTTTAGATATTTTAGTATTTGGAAATGATGCTTGGACTATAAAAATTAAAGATTTACCTTATTTACAAGTAGGGCCTTATCATACCAATACTGTTGCTGGTTTGCAATTAGCTATGGATTTGTTGCGCAGAAAGAAAAACACCAATAAACAAATTTTTATGATAACAGATGGTAAACCAAGCTGTTTGCGTTTGCCTGATGGTCAATATTATAAAAACAGTAATGGCTTAGATAAATACATTGTAAATAAATGTTATGCAATGGCTCAACAAGCTAGAAAATTGCACATACCAATAACCACTTTTATGATTGCTCAAGATCCTTACTTAATGCAATTTGTAAAGGCATTTACACAGGCAAATCAAGGAAAAGCATTTTATACTGGCTTAAAAGGTTTAGGAGAAATGATATTTGAAGATTATGAAACAAACAGAAAAAAAAGAATTAGAGGATAGATGAATTTAGAGAATATAAAAACATTAGGAGAATTAAGAAAAACAGGTTACGAATCAAAATCGATCAAAGATGAGCTGAGAGAAAATCTAATCAGTAAGATGATGAATAACGAAACTGTTTTTAAAGGAGTACATGGTTATGAAAACACAGTTATTCCAGAACTAGAAAGAGCTATTTTAAGTAAACATAATATAAATTTATTAGGTTTAAGAGGTCAAGCCAAAACACGTTTGGCAAGACTTATGGTAGATTTATTAGATGAATACATACCTGTTGTAGAAGGTTCAGAAATTAATGATGATCCTTTAAAGCCTATATCTAGATTTGCAGTTGAGTTAATTAATGAAAAAGGAGATGATACACCAATTTATTGGTTACATAGAAACGATCGTTTTGCAGAAAAATTAGCAACACCAGATGTAACTGTAGCAGATATTATAGGAGATGTAGATCCTATAAAAGCAGCTAATTTAAAGTTGAGTTATGCAGATGATAGAGTAATTCATTATGGAATGATTCCAAGAGCAAACAGATGTATTTTTGTGATTAATGAATTACCAGATTTACAAGCTAGAATTCAAGTTGCATTGTTTAATATTTTACAAGAGGGGGATATTCAAATTCGTGGATTTAAACTAAGATTGCCTTTAGATATGCAATTTGTTTTTACAGCAAATCCTGAAGATTATACCAACAGAGGTAGTATTGTAACTCCTTTGAAAGATAGAATTGGTTCACAAATATTGACACATTATCCAGAGGATATTGAAACTGCTAAAACCATTACTCAACAAGAAGCAAATAAAGTAGCTTCTCAGAAAGAATTTATACAAGTACCTGAGTTAGCAAAAGATTTGCTGGAGCAAGTTGTATTTGAAGCTAGAGATAGTGAGTACATAGATGCTAAAAGTGGTGTAAGTGCACGATTAAGTATTTCTGCTTTTGAGAACTTATTAAGTACTGCAGAAAGAAGAGCAATTTTAGCAGGAGATTCAGAAACCATGATTCGTTTAAATGATTTTGATGGAATTATTCCTGCAATTACAGGTAAAGTAGAATTGGTTTACGAAGGTGAACAAGAAGGTGCTCAAGTAGTTGCAGAGACTTTAATAAAAAGAGCAATTAAAACATTGTTCCCAACTTATTTTCCAGAAATTAAAAAGTTAGAAAGGCAAGATGCAGAAACACCTTATGATGATATTGTTTCTTGGTTCTTTAATGCTGAAGAAGATTTTGAATTGTTAGATGATTATTCTGAAGAAGCATACAAAAAAGAGTTAGATAAAATTAAACCTTTAGATGATTTTCTAAAAGAACATCAACCAAACATGAATAAAGCTGATGCTTATTTTGTAAAAGAGTTTGTGTTATGGGCATTAGTTGAATTTAAGAAACTAAGCAAATATCGTTTTGCTGAAGGAACTCAATTTAAAGATCCTTATGGTAATTTTATAAACGGATTGTAATTTAAAATTAAACCCTTCAGCTTTTTAACTGAAGGGTTTTTTATTGGAAATCGTTTTATTTTGTTTCGTTTGTTTTATGTCTAGCTAGGTTCATTTTATTGCCAACGAAACTGAAAATTTTAGAAGATGAACGTATTATTCTAATTTAAAAATTTTCATAGGATCAAAATTTCTTCGTTTTAAATTCTCACAAAGAATAAGAGCTTTATCTATTTTTTGCTGACTGGTTTTAAATCTTTTCACTCCATAAATAATACTTCTTTGTTTCCCTTTCGTTAAAGTTTCAAAAATTGTGAAAGCTTCAAAATCAGTTAAGAAAACTTCTTCTAATTCTTCTGGTACATCTACACCATATTTAGAGGTGTCTTCAAAGAGTTGCATGGTAAAAGAATCACCCAAATTTATTTGAAGTTCTTTTTGCTTTTGTTTACTAAACATCATTTTAAAATCTCCAGAACCTTTATCTCTTTTTACAGCTGCATAAAATTTTAGATGATAATTTTCATGAGTAATTTCTACTTGAACCCTGCCCATTTTTTGATCCGCAAAAGGTCTAAATATGTTATATGGAATATAAATATTGTAAGTATCTATTAGTGTAACTGTAAATGGGGCCGTTTTTAATTCCTTCATGCTGCAAAATAATAAAAAGACACTTTATAATTAGCAAGCTAAGAATAAAATGTCTCACTTAGTGAACTATCTATCAATTAGAAGTTAATCACAAATAAGTTTAAACTATTTCTTAAAGTTTTATCTAGTTCTGTTTTTAAAATTTTATTTAGATATGGGTACACACTTTTTCCAATTTGAAACTCAACATCCTTACTAATTTCGTAAGTTTTAATTAACTTATTTCTCAATTGGTTATATTCTATATACAATGCTGTATTTTTATCTCCATAAGTTAATGCTTCATTAGTATTCAAATTTTTAAGTAATTCTAAAGCTAATTTTTCTTCGATAATTGTATTTACAAAATTACCTTTAACATCTGTAGTTAAGCTATTAGCATCATCTACATTTCTCTTACTTTTTGTAACCACAATACTTTTATTACTTAAATTATTAGCAAGCAAACTCTCTTTTTCTATAGATTTAATTAAAAACTTTCTTTCGGTATTCATATTAGAATTTACATCTAAAAAGTTTACGTCTGTAAAAAGATTTAAAAGTTTATCATTTTCACCTAAAAAGTAATTTTCTTTAATATCCGTTTCAAAATTTACGGTATTAATGGTTGTTGATAATTCATTATTTGTCTGAGCAAACAATGTGTTTGTTAATAAAAATGCGGCTAGTATAAATATATTCTTCATGTTGTTTATTTTTATCTCTAATATAATAGTAATACTTTTAAAAAGGAAATAAAAACTCTTATTTAACATTTCGATTAACAAAATTTTAACGATATTGAGTGCAATAAAGTGTTTTTCCAAAATTTAGGTAATGATTTCAATATTTTATTGGTAATCAAAAGTTTACAGAAAATTGATGATTAAATTATTTTACGATCTTTATTACGTTTAATTGGTTTAAAATTATGGCTGAAATAGTTTGTTTTGGGGAGGTTTTGTGGGATGTTTTTCCTAATATTAAAAAAATTGGAGGAGCGCCTTTGAATGTTGCCTATCGTTTAAAGTCCTTTCAGCATAATATAATTTTAATTAGTGCTATAGGCAATGACCAATTAGGAAAAGAAATCATAGATTTTTTGGAAAACTCTTCAATAGATGGTGATTCTATCCAAATTCTAGACGATTATAAAACTGGAAAAGTATCTGTAAAACTAGACAATGAAGGTGTTGCAACTTATACAATAGATTACCCAAAAGCTTGGGATAAAATTGAAATTACAACAGAAAATCTTAAAGCTACAGTAAAGGCTGATGCTTTTATTTTTTGCAGTTTAGCAACAAGAGATCAAATTTCTAAGATTACTTTGTATCAATTGCTAGAAGTTGCAAACTACAAAGTTTTTGATGTGAATTTAAGAGCTCCTTTCTATGATTATGAAATTATTATAGAACTCATGCAGAAAGCAGATTTTATCAAATTGAACGAAGAAGAATTGATAGAAATTGCAAATGCAATGCAATCTTCTTTTAAAAAATTAGAAGAAAATTTACGTTTTATTGCTCACGAAACAAATACTAGACATGTATGTGTTACCAAAGGTGCTTCTGGAGCAGTGTTATTATATGATGATCAAATGTATTATCATAAAGGTTATAAAGTAAAAGTGGCAGATACAGTAGGTGCAGGCGATTCTTTTTTAGCGGGTTTAATTCATAAAATTTTAAATAATGAAAAACCTCAACACGCTTTAGTTTTTGCTTCTGCAGTTGGTGCATTAGTGGCAAGTAAAAAAGGGGCTAATCCTAAATTAGATGCGAGTTCTATTCAGCAATTGCTTCGTTCGTAATTTTATTCTTTGCATACCTACCTTTTTTGTATTTAGAAGATGGATGCGTATTTAAAATAAAAGGGATAGATACAAATCCATTTGTAGTCGGTTTGTAAACTGCAAAATGCAAATGTGGTTCTGTACTCATGCCTGTATTTCCAGAATATGCAATAGGCTGTCCTTTTTTTACAGTATCTCCAATTGCTACAATTGCACCCTCTTTTTTTAGATGTACGTATTGCGAAAATGTACCATCTTTATGAGCAATTACAAGATAATTACCATCCTTAAGGTATTTTTTGTTTCTACCACCTTTGTTTGAATCCTCTTTTACATTCACCACCAATCCATCTCTTATAGCACAGATAGTTTGGCCTACATTCATTTTAAAATCTATAGCATACCTAGAAAAACTACCTTTATGCGTAAAATTGGTATTCTGCCCTTGAAGTATTTTATAGCGTTTTCCTTTTAAAAATGGTAAGCCATAATTATATAAGGTGTCATAGCTTTTAAGATTTGATTCTCCATAATATAAATTGAACTTGTATTTATTAAGAATTGCTAGGGTATCTATTTCAGTTGTTGAAAATTTCAACACACGAATAGAATCTCGGTTTTGAAAATCAATATAACGTTCTGTTTGCTTTTCTACATTCCTGATTTTTAGAAAAGAATTGCCTAAAACAGGTGTTTTTACCACAACAGCTATAGAATCATTATTTGCTACAAATTTTATGTACTTAGGCTTTTTGTTCAATTGACTCTGAGCACAAGATGAGCACAAAATAATCAGTAAGAAAAAACAATTACGCACTTTTACCTCATTATCTTATTTGGAAAAACAACCATACTTTCATGCCCATTTTCACCAACTGCAGCAACTCCAAAGAAAAAATTGTCTATAACAATACCTTCTAAAGTAAACTCAGTAACTTCTACATATCTAGCATTATCCCAAGTAGGAGAGGTGGTGTCTCTCCAATAAATTTTATAACCTTTTGCACCTTCTACTGGAGACCATTTTAGTTTTGCAGAAGCCTCAACTTTACCACCAAGTTCAACTACTTTAGGTGCTGCAGGTGCCCAAGCTAAACTAGCCAAGTTGATTGCGTTTACAGCCGTTAATTTTTTTGCATATGGAAAATTAACATGTTCAAAAGTATCTCCATACTTAATGCCATTTTCAGTTCTAATATCTTGATGTTGCTGTGTGTAATTTTCATGAGCTTCCATAATTCGAATTCCTGCAAATCCTAAATCATTAAAAGGTCTGTGATGACCTCCTCTACCAAATCTATCTAATCTATAAATCATCATAGGATTCATTTCTGGCATGTACGTTTTTGTAGTTTTATGCACATATCTAGCCAATTGACGAGAAATTCCATCTACTTCACCACCATAGAATCTACGCATTCTTCTTTGTCTTTCAGTTTCATTAGCAGGTACTGGTTCAGAAAAAATTCGAAATGCTCTATTATCTGTAACACCATCTACACCTGTGATATTACCTATCATATCGTTGTTTAGAATACCAATAATATCCCAGCCTTTATCTTTTGCATATTTAGCTAAGCCTGCACCACCAAAAAGACCTTGTTCTTCTCCAGATAAACCTACATAAATTATACTACTTTCAAATTTGTATTTACTTAAAACTCTAGCAGCTTCAATAGTACCAGCCATACCTGATGCATTATCATTAGCACCTGGAGCATCTTTGGTAAAGTTAGAGCCATCGCTATTTCTAGAGTCAATATCTCCACTCATAATAATATATCTGTTTGGATATTTTGTACCTTTTTGTATTGCAACCACATTCACAACATACGCATCATGAGGCACTCTTTTACTCATACCTGTAGTTACTAAATCTTTTTGATAAAAGACATTTAAACAGTTGTTACAATTGTTTGATATTTTATTGAATTCAGCTTTAATCCATCTTCTTGCAGCTCCAATTCCACGTGTATCAGAAATGGTGTCAGAAAAAGTGTTTCTCGTTCCAAATTCAGTTAGTGTTTTTACATCTGCTTTAATTCTGTCTTCAGAAACAGCATCAATAATATTATAAATTTTTAAATCGGTTTGCGCAGTTACAACTGTGGTAAAAAGTAGTACTAAGAATGTAATATTTTTCATGTGAAATCGTAAATTTTAATTTTTTGAGATATAAAGGATACAATATACATCATCTTTTTTTCTTCTTCATTTTTCATTAAATTTTTAACATATATTAATCTGTATTTTAGATTTTACTTCATGATTTCGTAAAAAGCAAAATCCCTTTTCTGATAAGAAAAGGGATGTATACAAGTGGTAAAAGTTCTAACTATTTTGGTTCTTGCATTTTTCTAATTTGTTTTAATAATATACTTTTTGGTGTTATTGGAATTGCTTTCATCATTACTTTTTGCGGAAAACTTACTCCTGAAATTATATCTAAAGCTCCTTCTAACATTGCATCATAACCTTCTTGGGCAACCACTTTTGAATCTGCAGCATTTTGGAATAGGGCTGTTTTATCCATCCCTGAAGTTTTACCAAAATCGGTTTTCGTTGCTCCTGGCATTAAAGTAGTTACTGTAACTTTGGTATCATGTAATTCTTCTGCTATGGCATTACTAAATGAGGTTACAAATGCTTTTGTAGCAAAATATACTGCTTGCATGGGCCCAGCCATTAAACTTGCTGTAGACGAAACATTTAAAATTTTACCTTGATTTCTTTCAACAAAATCGGGTAAAAACTTTCTTGTTAAATCAGTTAGTGCAATAATATTTAATTGAATCATTGCCAAATCTTGTGCCCAAGCACGTTCATGAAATTTACCAATTCCGCCAAAACCAGCGTTATTGATTAAGTAATCAATTTCAATTTTGCTGAACTTCACAAAATTGTAAACTTCTTGAGCTGCATTTGGCTCGGTTAAATCTTTTTCTATTATACTAACATGTACACCATGTTTTTTCTCTAACTTTTCTTTTAGCTTTTGTAGTTTGTCTTTGCTTCTTGCAACAATAACTAAATCTCCACCATTTTTTGCGTGAATTTTTGCAAACTCTTTTCCTAAACCACTACTTGCTCCTGTAATTAATGCTGTCTTTCTCATATCTACTTTCTTTATAACGAAAGTACTCGCATATCTATTATTTGATTAACTGAATAGCAAAAAAAAATAACTGAAAAAGAGAGCGTAGTAATTGGAGATTTAGGTTAGATCTAAATAGAGAACATCATTAGGTCTTGTTTCTCTATCTGAAATAGGAAAATCGTATAAAGCAATTTTTTGGAAACCAACTTTTTCATAAAACTTTAATGCTCGATAATTTTTAATCCAAACATAGAGCCAGATTCCTTTCTGATTATTTCTTTTAACGAGATTCACATTAAAATCAAATAGTTTTTTGCCTAAACCTAAACCATAAAATTCTTCTAGTAAATACAAGCGCTCCATTTTAGTTACATTTTTATGAGGAATATGCTCATTTTCTGTATTCAGAATTATTTTAGAAAAACCAGCTAATTCATCCTTGTAGAAAATTAAATGATATTCATAATTATCTTGAGTAACTTCTTTAGCTAGGGTTTCTTCATTAAAACTTTCCTTTAAATAATTGTCCATTATCTCTTTAGGAATTGCATGCTGATGAGGTATAAAAAAAGCTTTTTTAGAAACTATGGCTAGTTGTTTTACATCATTTACAGTAGCTTTTCTAATAGAAATCATTGTAGTATTTATAAAGTTGTTGCATTAAACGTATCACCTTGATTGATGTCTCCAGTGTCAAATCCTTTTTTGAACCATCTCATTCTCTGAGCAGAAGTTCCATGAGTAAAAGAATCTGGGACAACTCTACCTGAAGATTGTTTTTGTAATCTATCATCTCCAATTGCATGAGCTGCATTTAGAGCTTCTTGCAAATCACCTTGGTCTAAAATCAAATCCATATTTTTTGCATGATGTGCCCAAACTCCAGCTAAGAAATCTGCCTGTAATTCTAATTTTACAGAGAATTTATTGTATTCTTTTTGGCTTACTCTACCTCTTAATTGTTGCATCTTGTCTGTTGTGCCCATTAAATTTTGAATGTGATGACCCACTTCATGTGCAATTACATAAGCTTGTGCAAAATCTCCAGGTGCATTTAAACGAGATTCCATTTCTTGAAAAAAGCTTAAGTCTATATATAATTGATTGTCTCCTGGACAATAGAAAGGTCCTGTGGCACTAGATGCTGAGCCACAAGCAGAAGAAACTGAATTTGTAAATAAGACTAACGTAGGTTCTTGATAATTGTTTAAAATGGAGTTCCAAACATCTTCTGTGCTTCTTAAAACGCGATTACTGAATTCCGCTAACTCATTTTCTTCAGCAGTACCTTTATATGTTGTATTTGTAACTTGATTTGTTGTTCCTCCAGATAGAAATTGTAATGGATTTACACCTGTAAAATACATTAGCAAACCAACTACTACTACTATTAGTAATCCTTTTTTGGTACTTACTAATTTTAGAAGTAAAGGAATTAGCATTCCTCCTAAGCCACCACCACTAAAGCCTCTTCCAGAACTTGCACCTCTTCTATCGTTAACATTAGAACTTCTTTTGTTACTTCTCCATTTCATAACTTTTTGGTTTTGTTTTGAGATTTAAAAGTACAAATAATATGGAAAAATGGGAGAGAATTGACTTACTAACATTAGCTCATAAAAATTGAATTTTAACTCAATTAATCAATCTTTGTAAAGATTTCGATGTTTTTAAATACGGTATCATTTCTATAATAAGTATTTACTTGTTTATAAGAATCTGTATAGAAATCAATAGGAATTACGTAAGTATTAATATTACTCTTCATAGATTTAGAAGTTGAGGTAAGTGTTTCTGTGATGGTGTCATTTTTAAAAGTATAGGTACCATAACCACTCCAATCTACGCCATTGGCATCAGTTTCTGCATTCCATAATACGTGACCATTTAAATATATTTTATGCTGCACTTTGCTGTAGTCTTTAACAATGGTGTCTGCATTTGCTAAGGTGTAGAAAGCATTTAATTTCCAAACACCTTGTAAAGGATCTTCATTTTTCTTCTCTAACTTTGTATTTGAGTTACATGATGCTAAGAATACAAGAAATAGACTAGCTATAATTGTTTTTAAAACTTTTAATTCGATTTCCATTTTTGTATTGTTTAGGTTGATTTAAATTTAGTTTTGAAGTTTTAACGCTAAATTAACTCTAATACCAGCGTTTTTTCTTCTTCTTAGAAGCTGCAGATTTTCTGCTTTTTTTATGTTTACTAACAGTGTTTGCTTGCTTTTTGGTATGTTTTGGTTTGTTGATTGGGTAAGGATGATCTTCTATAACCTTAATCGATTTTTCGATTAAATTTTCTATGGAAGCAATGTAATTATTTTCATCTGGCGAACAGAATGAAAATGCAATTCCAGATTTACCAGCTCTACCAGTTCTACCAATTCTATGTACGTAAATTTCTGGTACATTTGGAATGTCAAAATTTATAATAGCATCAACATTTGTAATATCAATACCTCTTGCAGCAACATCTGTAGCTATTAAAATTGAAGCTTTTTTACTTTTAAAATCTTCAATGGCTTTGTTTCTAACTCCTTGAGTTTTATCACCATGAATACTGGCAACATTATAGCCGTTTTTTATTAAAGTTTGCTCAAGTTTATCTACGGCAAATTTAGTTCGTCTAAAAATGATAATTTTACCATTGATTGTATTTCTAAGAAGATGTAAACATAAATCTGTTTTATTCTTTTTTGGTAAATAATACAATAACTGACCAATATTTTTTGCTGTGGTTTCCTCAGGATTTATATCAACTTTTGTAGCATTTTTTACAATACTTTTTGATAATTCATCAATCTTTTCAGGAATAGTTGCCGAAAATAAAAGTGTTTGTTTTTTTCTAGGACAAAGTTTTTCAATCTTTTTTATATCGTTGATAAACCCCATGTCTAGCATTAAATCAGCTTCATCTAACACAAAGATTTCTAATTGGCTCAAATCAATGTTTCCTTGCATTTGCAAATCAATCAATCTACCAGGTGTTGCTACTAAAATATCTACACCTTTAGCTAAAATCTCTTTTTGTGGTTCTAATGAAACACCACCAAAAACAGCAGTACTTCTTAAGTTTGAATATTTACTGTAGGATTTAAAGTTTTCTAAAATTTGAATTGCTAATTCACGAGTGGGTGTAATTACTAATGCTTTTATTTTTTTTTCTCCTTTCTCTGCATCTTGCTTATCAAATAGTAAATTTATAATTGGTAATGCAAAAGCAGCTGTTTTTCCTGTACCAGTTTGCGCAGCAACAATTACATTTTTTTTATCTAAAACTAATGGAATTGTTTTTTCTTGTACTAAAGTTGGTTTGTGAAAACGAGCTTCAGCTATTGCTTTTTGTATGGATTTGTTTAATGGAATATCAGAAAACTGCATGAATTATTTTTTAGCAAAGGTAGATTAAATAGAATTGTTAGTCTGTGGCAATACCAAAATAAACCCAAGTAACATCTTCTAAAAATGGATTGCGCATAGAATGGAACTCACCTTGCTCAATAGTAATACAATCACCAGTAACTACATTATGTTTTTTACTATTCACAATAAACTCAGCTTTACCAGATAAAATGTAGAAAACCTCACACATAGTATCATGTTTATGGGTGTCTACTTCTTGACCTGGAGTAAATGTTGCAGAACCAAACATCATTAATTTTGGTATTTCCTCTTTTTTAATGAATACTTTTTTCTTGATTGCTTCATTATGAGTTGTACCTATTTCTGGTAGTTGATTTGTATGTATTAATTTCATAATAATTTAATTGTAGACTCTAATGTACCAAAAATAGAATAGGCTAAAAATAAAAAGCCTCTTTGCTTTCACAAAGAGGCTCTGTAATTCTTAAAGTATTAACTATTTAATTAGCTCATAAGAACGTTTGATAAAATTAGTTAACTCTTCACCATGTAAAAGGTTTTGAGATAATTTTGCTAAATCAAAAGCTTGAGAAATTAAATTTTTCTGCTTGTCTTCATCAGCTGCTAAAATTTCAGAAACTAATGGGTTGTTAGTGTTTACAACTAAGTTGTACATATCTGGGAAATTACCCATTCCCATCATTCCTCCACCTCCAGATGCTTGCATTTCTTTCATTCTACGCATAAATTCTGGTACAGTAATTATAAAAGGAGATGAGTTAGAATCCATAGCTTCTAATTGAACTGTGTATGTTTCTTTAGGCACAGCAGCTTCAATAATTGGCTTTAATTTATCTTTTTCTTCATCAGATAATTTAGAAATAACATTTTCGTCTTTCTTAATTAAATTATCTATAAAATCTGCATCTACTCTTGTAAACTTAACTTTAGCATCTCCACCCTCTAATTTTTGCATTAAATGCGAGATAATTGGTGAATCTAAAAGTAAAACTTCGTAACCTTTTGCTGTAGCTTCTTGTATGTAACTGTGTTGTGCATCTTTATTAGAAGCATATAAAATTACATGGTTACCATCTTTATCAGTTTGAGCATCTTTTGTTTTTTCAATTAATTCATCAAACGTAAAGTAAGTATCTGCAACTGTTGGATATAAAGCAAACTTTTTAGCTTTATCAAAGAATTTATCTTCAGACAACATTCCATACTCAATAATTACTTTAATGTCATTCCATTTTTTCTCAAAATCTTCACGATCTTTTTTGAATAATGAAGCTAATTTATCTGCCACTTTTTTAGTGATATATCCAGAAATCTTTTTTACAGCTCCATCTGCTTGTAAATAAGAACGAGAAACGTTTAATGGAATGTCTGGTGAATCAATTACACCTTTTAACATCTGTAAAAAGTCAGGTACAATACCTTCTACATTATCCGTTACAAAAACTTGGTTTTGGTACAATTGAATTTTATCTTTTTGCATATCTAAGTTTTGAGACAACTTAGGGAAGAATAAAATACCTGTTAAATTAAAAGGATAATCTACATTTAAATGTATGTGGAATAAAGACTCCTCGAATTGCATTGGATACAATTCTCTGTAGAAATTATCGTAATCTTCTTTTTCTAAATCCGCTGGTTTTTTAGTCCAGGCTGGGTCTGTATTATTGATAATATCATCAACTTCAATTTGTCTGTGAGGTTCAGTAGTTTCTTTACCTTCAGCATCTTTAGTTGTTTTTGGTTCGTGAGTTGGATCGTTTACTTTCTTAGTTCCGAACTTAATTGGTACTTGGTTAAAACGATTGTACTTTGTTAATAAACCTCTAATTTTACCTTCTTCTAAAAATTCAGTCGAATCTTCTGCAATGTGTAAAACGATTTCTGTTCCTCTGTCAGACTTGTCATGCTCAACTAAAGTATATTCAGGAGATCCATCACATGTCCAATGTGCAGCTGGTTCATCTTTAAAAGATTTTGTAAAGATTTCAACCTTATCAGCCACCATAAATGCAGAGTAAAAACCTAAACCAAAATGCCCAATTACACCAGTTTCGTTTTTATCGTCTTTATATTTATCTAAAAATTCCTCAGCACCAGAAAAAGCAATTTGGTTAATGTATTTCTCAACTTCATCAGCAGTCATCCCTAAACCTTGGTCTTTAATGGTTAAGGTTTTGGCATCTTTATCAATGCTGATTTCAATTTTAGCATTACCCAATTCAGTTTGTGCTTCACCTATAGAAATAAGGTGTTTTAATTTTGTGGTAGCATCAGTTCCGTTTGAAATCAATTCTCTCAAAAAGATTTCATGATCAGAATACAAGAATTTTTTAATCAGTGGAAAAATATTTTCTACTGATACATTAATGTTTCCTTTACTCATAATTTTATAGTTATTTAATATTATTTTCTGAAGTACAAGTAGTCAAAAAAAATACCAAATTTGTAATTATGACAAGATGACAGAGTAATCTAATTTTGAGGAATAGTTTATAAATTGAAAATTCACTATTTTTGTTGGTTACAAATAGTAAATAATTAAAATTAGCGCTTTATAATATGTATAATTCAAAAATTACTGGTTTAGGATATTACGTTCCAGAAAATGTTGTTACCAATAATGACTTAAAGGAATTTATGGAAACTTCTGATGAATGGATTCAAGAAAGAACAGGTATTAAGGAACGTAGATGGATAGACCCAAAAACAGATGATAATACTTCATCTATGGGAGTTAAAGCAGCTAAAATTGCTATTGAGAGAGCAGGTTTAACAAAAGACGATATCGACTTTATAATTTTTGCTACATTAAGTCCAGACATGTATTTTCCTGGTGGTGGAGTTCGTGTGCAAGACATGTTAGATATGCCCACAATTGGGGCTTTAGACGTAAGAAACCAATGTTCTGGTTTTATTTACTCAATGTCAGTGGCAGATCAATTTATAAAAACAGGAATGTATAAAAACATTTTGGTGATTGGTTCAGAAAATCATTCAGGAGGTTTGGAGCGTTCTACTAGAGGTAGAGGAGTTACTGTAATTTTTGGAGATGGAGCAGGAGCTGCAGTTTTATCTAGATGTGAGGAGGAAGGAAAAGGTATTTTATCTTCTCATTTACATTCTGAAGGGAAATATGCAAGAGAATTAATGTTAGATGGCCCAGCAACAGGTAGATGGGTTCCTGAAATTATTGCAGAGAATGATCCAGATGATCAATCTTACTTTCCTTACATGAATGGACAATTTGTATTTAAACATGCTGTTGTACGTTTTTCTGAAGCCATTGTAGAAGGTTTACAAGCCAATAATTTGCAAAAAGAGGATATTGATATGTTAATTCCTCATCAAGCTAATTTAAGAATAGCGCAGTTTATTCAAAAGAAGTTTCAATTGGCAGACGATAAAGTGCATAATAACATTCAGAAATATGGAAATACAACTGCTGCCTCTGTAATTATTGCATTAACAGAAGCTTGGGAGCAAGGCAAAATTAAGGATAATGATTTAGTAGTTTTGGCTGCTTTCGGTAGTGGTTTTACTTGGGGTTCTGTAGTAATTCGTTGGTAAAATATCTAATTCATAACATAGAAGGCTTGTATAACTACAAGCCTTTTTTTGTTAGTGATTTTTAAAAATAGCGTATTTAAAATTATAGATAGCCTTAAAATATTGTTAATAAATTGATTAATCTTAAATAATGTTTAATATTTTATTAGATTTGTTAAACAAAATTTAAATTAACCAACTATGAAAGTTTTTAAATCAATAGCTACGAGTCTTATATTATCATTGTTTTTTGTAACTGGAAGTTATGCTCAAAAATTAAGTGGTAAAGCAACTTACATTTCTAAATCTAAAATGGAATTGGGTAATTGGGGAGCTAGAATGAGTGAAGCACAGAAAAAACAAATTGCAAGTCGACTTAAAAATAGATTAGAAAAAACATATAAACTAACGTTTAATAAAACAGAATCATCATTTAAAGAAGAAGAAAAAATTGATGCTATTTCTGGAGCAACAGATTCTTGGGGCGCATACTTTACTAGGGGAGATCATTATAAAAATATTTCTAGTAATGAATTGGTACAAAGTCAGGAATTTTATGGGAAGCGTTTTCTAATTAAAGATGATCTTTATAAGATTGATTGGACAATAGGAAGTGAGTCTAAGAAAATTGGAAATTACACTTGTTATAAAGCTAAAGCATTTGTGCCATATTCTGAGTTGAATTGGTATAATTTCTCTTGGGGAGATCTAAGAAAACCTGAAGGCAAAGAGGGCGAACAAGAAGAAAATTTAGTAGTTGTAGAAGCTTGGTATACACCACAAATTCCAATGGCACAAGGTCCAGCAGAATTTTGGGGATTGCCTGGATTTATTTTAGAGGTTAGCGCACAAAATACTACCTTATTATGTACAGAGATAGTTCTAGACAATGATGTACAACTAGAAATTGACGCTCCTGATAATGGAAAAGAAATTACCAAAGTAGACTATACAAAAACCATTAGAGAGAAAATGGTAGAGATGAGAAATAATAGAATGGGTAGAAGAAGAGGTTAAAATTTTGTTATTCTACAAAAAAGTTGTTTCTTAAGAAAAAGAAGATTATGAAAGGAAAGAAAACATTGGTTGTAGGAGCATCATTAAATCCTAATAGATATTCTAACATTGCTATTAAAAGGTTAATAGATAAAGGTGTAGAAACTGCAGCTATAGGTTTGCGAGAGGGCAAAGTTTTAAATGTGATTATTGATACTGAGCGTAAACATTTTAAAGATATCAATACAGTTACTTTATATTTAAATCCAAAAAGACAGGAGGATTATTATCAATACATTATAGATTTAAAACCAGAAAGGGTAATCTTTAATCCTGGTACAGAAAATATGGAGTTTGTAAAGTTGTTGAAAGACAATAATATAGATTCTGAAATAGCTTGTACATTGGTGTTACTTTCTACGAATCAATATTAATAGGCAAAACAAACAGGATTTAATTTGGGGGAATGATTTCTTACAGAAGAAATATAATATGTTGTAATCCCATTATTTTGCCTACGAGACAAAAGTAGAACCAATGTTTAAAACCGACAATACTCATTATGAGTATTTATATAAGTTTAGGATTGTTTTTAAAGTAATTTACCAATTCAAAAGTAGAATCAATATTTAGTTTTTTAAGGATGTTTCTTCTGTGCGTATTTACAGTGTGCACACTTATATTTAATTTATCTGCAATTACTTCACTGGTATTTTTAGTTATAATTAAACGAATTATATCTCTTTCTCTATTAGAAATAACACCCAGTAAATTTGCGCTAGACATATTTTCGTAATACAAGGTTTCATACTCTTTATGTTCATTTAAAATTTTAGCACTGGCACAAATATCCATTTGAATTTCCCCATTTAAAACGGTGTAATGAGCCATGCCAATTATTGGTTTATTGGTTTCATCAAATTGCAGTGGAGTAGTGTTTTGTATGATATTTACATACAATCCATTTCCATTTTTTATACGATAATTCCAAGTGTAATTCATTCTTTTACGCTGATCGTCATCCAATTCGTTCATTGTAAAAGCCATTAGATTTTGTAAACTTTTAAGCCAAAGTTTTATGTCTTCAGGGTGAAATAAAGACCAATAAAAATCCATACCATCAGCAATCATTTTATCGCGAGATAAACCTGTACAGGCTGTAAAATTTCTGCTTACATAGTCAAACCTTTTATTAGCAGTATTTGTAAGGCAATAAAATGTAGAATTGTAAGGAAAGAAATGATCAAGTTCTATTAATTTCTTAATATGATCTTCTAGTTCAACTTTAGGGTAAGTTTCAAATATTTCATTATAAACAGATTTAATTTGATTATTCTGCATCTATATTGAATTTTTTACCTGGTTCAGCTAATTCAGTATTTTTAAATACTTCTTGAGCTTCTTTTTGAAACAAAGAGATGTCTTTATATCGTCCAGAATAATGTCCAACTACCAATTGCTTTGCATTTGCCTCTTTAGCTATCTGAGCAGCTTGTTTCGAGGTTGCATGTTTTGTTTTTTTCGCTAAATCTTCTCTGTCTGCTAAAAAGGTAGCTTCATGATATAATAAATCTACTTCCTTTATAATTGGCACAATATCTGGCTTAAATATTGTGTCACTGCAAAAAGCATAACTTAAAGCTTTTTTTGGAGGCAGAGTTAATTCATCATTAGGTACAATTTCACCAGAAGTTAAAGTAATGTCTTTACCAGCTTTAATATTTAAATAATCTGCTCTACCAATCTCATCATAATTAGAAATATTACCCATGTGCAATTTTTTAGGTTTTTCTTTCTCTTTAAATAGATATCCATTGGTATACACTCTATGATTTAAAGGAATTGTAGTTACAGAAACTTTGTCATCTTCAAAAATTAGTTCACTTTTTTTAGAAGATAGTTCATGAAAAATAATGTCATATTTTGCATGTGATTGAGAAATTTTTAATTGCAATAACGTAACTTCTTTAATTCCTTTTGGGCCATATACATGCAGTTCTTTTTCTCTGCTTAATATGCCATAAGTAGACAATAAGCCTACCAAGCCATAAAAATGATCACCATGTAAATGTGATATAAAAATGTGGTTTATTTTAGAAAAGCCCACTTTATACTTTCGCATTTGACGTTGAGTGCCTTCTCCACAATCAATTAAAAAGTGACGATTATTAATTTCTAAATACTGAGATGTTGGGTATGCGTTTACACGCGGAGTTGCTGAATGACAACCTAAAATAGTTAGGTTTATACTCATTTAATGACAAAACGTTTAGATATGATTTCTTTTTTATCTCTAATACTATAAATATAAATACCAGTTGCCAAATCATCTTTATAAAAAGCAATACTATTTTTACCAATTTTAGTAGTGTATTCTTTCTTAAACACAATTTTCCCTAAAACATTTCTAACGTTTAATGTAATTTTTGACACATTATTAGCGTTAAAGGTTATGTTGGTAGAAATTGTAAACGGATTTGGTGCAGCAGATAATTTCTCAAGTGTTTTAGTTTGAGAAAAACTCATTGCTGAAGTGGTTAAAAATAAAGTTAAAAGTAGTTTTTTTATCATAATTATGGGGGGATTAAAAACCTAATTCTCGTTCCATGGCTTCCATATCTAAAATATCTTCGGCCTCTGTTAAAGTCGGCACAATATTAAAATCCTCTGGATAATCATCTGCGTTTACATCCTTGTAAACTATTACAAATGATGTGCCAAGCTCTTTTTTTTGTGCTGCTATACCCAAAAATAATAAAAAATCTTCTTTTTTCCTCTTAAAATCGTCAGAAAAAGTAACAATAATATTTTCTTCCTTTAATTTATCTAGCTCAGTATTAAGATTTTCTAAAAAAAATGAAGTAGATTTTTCAGAAGAATGGATTAAGGTATATTTATGATTCTTAGTTATTTTCATCTACCTATCTTTTAATTTGCTGTGCTAACAAGTAAATAACTGCCATTCTAACAGCAACACCATTTTCAACTTGATTTAAAATTATAGATTGATCAGAATCTGCAACATCACTAGTAATTTCAACACCTCTATTAATAGGTCCAGGATGCATGATTACAATCTTCTTACCAAGGTTGTCTAAAATCTCTTTATTAATACCAAATAGCTGTGTGTATTCTCTAGTAGATGGAAAATATTTAATATCCATTCTTTCATGTTGCACTCTAAGTACATTGGCTACATCACACCATTCTAAAGCTTTTTTAAGATTGGTTTCCACTTCTACACCTAAGCTTGATATGTGTTTAGGTATTAAAGTGGTTGGTCCACATACTTTTACCTGTGCACCTTGTAATTGTAAAGCAAAAATATTTGAAAGCGCTACTCTAGAATGTAAAATATCACCAACGATTACTATTTTTTTTCCTTTAACAGAACCTAATTTTTCTCTAATAGAATACGAATCTAATAAGGCTTGAGTTGGGTGTTCATGAGTACCATCTCCTGCGTTAATTATTTTAGCATCTACATGTTTTGATAAGAATACACCTGCACCTACATTTCCATGACGCATAACAACGATATCTACTTTCATAGATAGGATGTTGTTTACTGTGTCTATTAAAGTTTCTCCCTTTTTTACTGATGATTGCCCTGCAGAAAAGTTAATAACATCTGCAGAAAGTCTTTTCTCAGCAAGTTCAAAAGACAATTTTGTTCTGGTACTATTTTCGAAAAATAAATTGGCAATAGTAATGTCTCTTAAAGAAGGTACTTTTTTAATTGGTCTATTAATAACTTCTTTAAAATGGTCTGCAGTTTTAAAAATCAAATCAATGTCATTGGCATTTAAATATTTGATTCCTAATAAATGTTCTACGCTTAATTGATCCATATTACCTTTGTTCTATATAAACTGCATCTTTCTTATGTGTCTCTTTCCAAGTCACTAAAACTTTTTCTTCATTTATAGCATCTACTTGTCTACCTCTATAATTAGGTTGTATTGGTAAGTGTCTGCTAAATCTTCTATCAATTAAAACTAAAAGCTCTATATTTTTTGGCCTTCCATAAGACTGTAAAGCTGTTAAAGCAGAACGTACACTTCTACCAGAATACAAAACATCATCTATAATAACCACTTTTTTATCTTCAATTAAAAAGTTTATTTCTGTTGATGTTGCTGCTAAAGGTTCATCTCTTCTTCTAAAATCATCTCTATAAAAAGTAATATCTAATAAACCAGATTCTAGGTTTTTAATATTGTAATCTGTTTGCAATAAACTAGTTAATCTGTTTGCTAAATAAGAGCCTCTTGGTTGTAAACCAATTAAAACTGTATTAGAAAAATCATTATGGTTTTCAATTAGCTGACAAGCTAACCTGTGCAGTATAATTTCAATATCTTTTGAGTTAAGTAGCGTTTTTTTGCTCATAAGAAGGCTATCAAATTTTAGTTGATAGTTATTGAAAATCAAAATTAATGTAAATAAATGTATGTGCAAAATTTATAGTATGTAAATGCGATATTGAATTTGTTAATTAAATTGTTGAAAACAATCGTTACATTTTTAATTGCGACTAAAGACTTATAGTACATTTAAGTAATAATTCAAATCTCATAGCTATGTCTTTAGTAAAATTTGAATCGATGCTCAAAACCAACAATATTTATTTCTTTGATTTGGTTGAATTTGAGGAGATTATCATTCATTATTTAGATGCAGGTAAACATTCTTTGGCCAAAAAAGCGGTAAAGTTAGGTTTAGAACAACACCCAGAATCTGTAGATTTAAAGTTACTTCAAGTAGAATTATTCATTTTTGATAATGATTTAGACAATGCAAGTCTTCTTTTAAGAAAGATAGAGTTGTTAGAGCCAAATAACGATGAGGTTTTTATTCAAAAAGCTACAATACAATCAAAATCGGGTAAGCACAAAGAAGCTATTGATAATTTAAATAAAGCACTTTTACACACGGAAGATAAAGTAGATGTTTGGTCTTTAATGGGCATGGAATACCTGTATTTAGACGATTTTGAAAACGCAAGATTAAGTTTTGCAAAATGTATAGATGTTGATTATGAAGATTATTCTGCACTCTATAATATTGTGTATTGCTTTGATATGGAGAAAGAACATGAGCAAGCCATAAAATATCTAACAAATTATATCAATGTAAATCCGTATTGCGAAGTTGCTTGGCATCAATTAGGTAGGCAACATTTTGTGTTAGACCAATTTAAAGAAGCCTTAAGAGCATTCGATTACGCAGTTTTAATTGATGAATCATTTATTGGTGGATATTTGGAAAAAGCCAAAACTTTAGAGGAGTTAGGAGAGTATCAAGAGGCTATTGACAATTATTTAATTACACTAGAATTAGATGATCCTACAGCATTTGCCTATGTTCGAATTGGTGAGTGTTATGAACGATTAGAAAAATATGAAGCTGCAATTTCTTACTATAAGAAAGCAGTACATGAAGATCCACTTTTAGATAGAGGTTGGATTTTATTAACGAATCTTTTTTACAACGAAGGGAATTACGAAAAAGCATCTTATTATATTGCAAAAGCTTTAAAAATTGATGAGAACAATACTTTATATTGGAGAAGATATTCAGAAATAAAAATCAAAATGAACTTCTACGAAGAAGCTGTAATTGGTTTTGAAAAGTGTTTAGAGTTAAGAGATGATGCTATAGAAATTTATGTTTCTTTGGCAGATGTGCAGTCTTTTTTAGGCGATTTTAATGATGCTTTAACTACATTGTTTCAAGCGCAGAAAATCTACAAAAACTTTGCAGAAATAGAATATAGATTGGCTGGATTATTTTTTATACTTAATAAAAATAAATATGGGTTTAATCATTTAATACAAGGCTTGCAGATAGATTATGATTATCATGTCATCTTAAAAGAATTGTATCCAGCTGTGTTAGAAGATGATCAAATAAAATCGTTGTTAGTCAATTATAAAAAAGCATTAGAATAGGGCAAAAAAAAACCTCAAGAATAACTTGAGATTTTTTTTTTGAAAGTAATTTAAAATTACATTGCTCCCCATTCTTTTAAAGAAGCTTTGTTCATCTTAATATAACCAGCATTACCTGCTTCTTCTGCATACTTTAAAGACATTTTTGCAGCAGCAATTGCGCTTTTAGTTTTACCTGCTTTTGCATGAATTAAAGATTGCTGACGTAAATACCAAAAACGAGGTTTATCAGATGTCATTTCAACAGCTTTATCTATCCAAGCTTGAGCTTGATTGATATCTTTATCTGCCTGTAAGTAGTATACAGCAGCTGCATACATATCATTTGCAGATGGTCCAGCCATAATTTTTTCTATACTATTAGAAACCATTTTGTCTGTAGGAGTTTCAAATTTAAAAGGCACATAAACGTTTTCCCATAAAATTCCTAAAACTGCAGAGTTGTTTGTTAAATCATCAAAAGTGATGGTAAATGTTTCTACATTCATTGGCATTTCAATAGCATCTACTGTAACCTTTGCAGCAACTTTACTTTCATCCCATTTTGCAGGATTTCCCCAGTTTGTAGCATCTGTATACAACATCACATCCCAAGATTTTTCACCAGGAATTGTATATAAAGCATATGTTCCTTTCTTTAGCATTTTTCCGTCAACCATAAAGTCTGTAGAAAATGTTAGTTTGGTATTTGCGTTCGCGCCAGTTCTCCAAACTTTTCCATAATCTTCTAAACCTCCAAATATTTTTCTTCCTTTCATACTTGGTCTAGAATACTCTAAAGTAACATCTGTTAAACCTACTTTTTGTTCAACTTTTTGAAAAGGACTAGGAGCAGGAGTTTCAATTTGTGCATTTATAGCCATTGTCATTGCAGCTACAAATAGTGTTAATATAATTTTTCTCATAATAAATTTGAATTGTTTTATACTTTCAAAATTACGACTTCAAAAAACGCTTAATGTTAACAAAACCTTAAAAGAGCATTGTATCTTTGTTGTATATAGTTTAAAAGCGATGAAGAATATTAGTATTTTAGGTTGTGGTTGGTTAGGTAAGCCTTTGGCAGTTTCATTTATAGAGGATGGCTATTCTGTAAAAGGATCTACAACATCCGAAGAGAAAATAGAAGAATTAGAAGATTTAAATATTGAAACTTATTTGGTAGATATTTCAGAAAACGAGGAGTTTGATAGTTTTTTAGATGCTGATATTTTAATTGTGGCCATAACTTCGAAAGATATTGATGGTTTTGAAAATCTTATTTCACAAATAACAAATTCATCCATTCAAAAAGTTATTTTTATTAGTTCTACTTCTGTTTATGGACGTGTAAATAAGGTTATGACAGAAGAAGATGAGGTTCTAAAGAGCAACCCATTAGTAGAAATAGAAAATTTATTTTTGCAGAACGATTTTTTTGAAACTACTATAATTCGTTTTGCTGGTTTGTTTGGTGGTGATAGGCATCCTGCAAATTGGTTTAAAGGAGGTAGAAAAATTCCTCAGCCAAAAGGCTATGTGAACATGATTCATAGAGAGGATTGTATAGAAATTATTCATGAAATTATAGCGCAAAATGCATGGAATACAATTTTTAATGCATGTGCAGATCATCATCCTACAAGAAGAGAATTCTATACTTTAGCAAAATTGAGCAAAGGATTTGAGGTGCCAGAATTTGAAAATAATGAACAATTAGAATGGAAAATAATCTCTTCTAAAAAAGTGCAGGAATTTTTAAATTATGAATTTATTCATAATGATTTGCTAGCCATTTAAGTATATTTTCTTTTTCTTAAATAGTGAAAAGACAATCCAAAAACTCCAAGAATAATTAAAGGTAAAATTACATTTAAGAATTGCCAAAAAGTTCTTTCTTTATAGGCTTTTTGCTTGTCTAGTGTATTTATTTTCAGTGTTTTATTTCTTAAGCTAATTAAACCAGAATCATCTAACAAATAATCTACAGCATTTATTAAAAAATCTTTGTTTCCAAATTCTTGGTTTGTCCATTTATCTCTAGATAAATCTGTAGGTTTACCTTTTAAAATTTGATTTCTTGCAACATCTCCATCAGCAATTACAATCATTTTATTGTTGCTTGCCTTCTCTTTAAATAAACTTGAGTTGTAAGGTTTTATTCTGTTCTTGTATGCTGAGTTAAAATCGCCTTCTAATAAAACTGCAAAAAGCTGATTACCTGCTTTGTAATCTTCTTCAATAGGTTCTTCTGCAATAGATTGCAATTCAATAATTGTAGGTGTACCCACTTTTCTTGTAAGTGGAGAACTTACTAAAAGCGGTGTTTTTTTTATGTTATTTTTTAAGGTGTCTATTTGGTTTGCAAATTGCAAACGAACATTGCCCACATTTTTAGTAATTGGATGATAAGGATTACCTGAAACTAACGGATGATAAAACCAATCTAAATTTTGAAATTGTGTTTGATTGCCAACAGTACCAGTTGCAAGCGCAATTTGAGCTGCATACAAATCTTTAATTAGGGTTGCGTTTATTCTTACGCCATAAGAAAACAATAAGTCTGTTAAATTTAAATCTCTTGGGTAAGCCAACATTTTTCCAGTAGCTAATAAACTATCTTGGTCTGCTTGCACATTATCTAACATCCAAAGAGTTTTACCTCCATTTGTAATGTATTGATCTAGCGTAAATTTTTCTTGTTCTGTAAATTTCTCTGTCGGTTTTGTAATTATAGCTAAATCTACCGAAGTTAAATCTTTTAAAGTTTGCTGAGGATTTGAAGCTACTGAATCTAAAGGAAACTTAGTTAATCTGTATTTTTTTGAAACCTCACTTAAAAAACTATACTGATAAATGTCTTGCAATTCACCATTTCCTGTAAGAAGAACTACATTTTTTTGATTTTTTTCTAGAATTCCATTTATGGCAGATAAAAAACTATATTCTAAATTTTCAATAGCTTTTTGTAATTGCTCTTCTTGACTGGCAACAATTGCAGTTGGCAATAAGGAAACTATTTTAAATTTATCATCAACACTTATTTCTGCCCAAGGAAAAATGATAGCCTCAGATAGTTTACCATCTTCTTCTACAGTAAGTTGACTTGGCATCATTCCTTTTTTGATAAGAGCTTCTCTCTGATCATCAGGATTTTCAAAATTGATTTTAATGTTGTTGTTTTCTGCAGCTAACTCCTCTAAAAATTGCCTAGTTTCTATTTGCAGTCTTTTAAATTCCGATGGAAAATCACCTTCAAGATATACAGTGATAAAAAGAGGTTCATTTATTTCTGATAAGATAGATTTCGTAGTTTCAGAAAGCGTATAACGTTTGTCTGCAGTTAAATCGAATCTTTTATAAATGCCTTGATTGATAAAGTTTAAAAATAGTAAAGCAACAAAAAGACCTATAATGTAGAGTGATTTCTTATTCATTGTCTAAACGTGTTTTAGTAATGAATAAAAAGAAAAACGTAACACTTAAAAAATAAATAACATCTCTGGTGTCTATAACTCCTCTAGAAATACTTTTAAAATGTTCATTGATGCCTAATTGTTGAATTGTAAAACCATTGCTGCCAAAAGAATTTGCAATAGCATCAAAACCATAAAAAAGAATAAAGGTTATGAAAACACTTAGAATAAAGGCTACAATTTGATTTTTTGACAAGGTAGAGGTAAACAAACCAACTGCTGTATATGTTGAAGCTAAGAATAGTAAACCTAAATAAGAGCCTATGGTACTCCCAAAATCTATATTGCCAACAGGATTTCCTAATTCGTAAACTGTAAAAATATAAGTAAATGTTGGTACAATTGCGATAATTACTAAAAGGAGTGAAGCAAAAAATTTACCCAAAACAATTTTCCAATCAGAAATAGGATTTGTTTTTAATAATTCTATAGTTCCTGTATTGTATTCATCCGCAAAACTTTTCATAGTAATTGCAGGAATAAGAAATAAAAATACCCAAGGAGCTAGGTAAAAAAACGGAGTTACATCTGCAAAACCAGCATTTAGTATGTTAAAATCATCATTAAAAACAAATAAGAATAAACCATTTATAAGCAAGAAAACTCCAATTACTAAATACGCAATTGGGCTTGCAAAAAATGAGGTAAATTCTTTTTTTAATATTGGATACATTAATTGATTTCTAATTTATAAATTCGATTAAAATCATAGGTATTACATCTTCTATTTGCTTGAAATGTAAAGTTAAATTTCTTTAACAACGCAATTGATGCTAAATTATTTTTATGAGTATAGGCTTCTATTACTTTTAAATTCAACGATGTTTTTGAAAATGCGATGACACTTTCTAAAACCTCTGTCATTATTCCTTTTTGTTGATATTCAGGCTTTAGTTTGTAACCAATTTCTGCATAATGCTTAGCTACATCAATTTTATGTAAAACTACACTGCCTATTACTTTATTTTTAAATTCAATAAGCCAAAAAATACGTTTTTCTTCTTTAAAAAGGTTTTTACAATCAAGAATAAATGCTTCAGCTTCTGTTAATGTTTTAATTTTTTTTGTGCCTACAAATTTATTAATTTCTTGGCTAGAACGTAATGCAAAAACAAAATTTGTATCTTCTAAGGTTGCTTCTCTAAGCGTTATTCTATTTGTTTGTAAAATTGGAATTTCCTGAAAATTGTAAATCATTTACTTTCAGTTTTATTAAGGTAAACTAACGTTTTTGTTTACACTCCAAGCTTCTGGTTTATCGTTAAAATAACCTTTAGTTTGTGTCCAAGTTTCTTTAAAGAAATCAGAGTTTCTGTAATTCTCTAAATCACTTTCTTTATCCCAATAAGAGTAGGTAAAAAAGATTTCTGGGTTATTTTTATCTTGATATAATTCTAATAGTTTACAACCAGGTGAATTTCTTATTTTAGATTTTTTCTCATCGAACATCGCCTGAAAATCGGCAATGAATTTAGAGTGTAAACTCATTTTTACAATTCGTACAAACATAATTAGTTTAAGGGTGTAAATTCTGGTTTAGATTCATTGAAAAATTCAATAATTATTGGATCTCTGTAGTCCAAACCTAATAAAGTACAAGCACCACCAACTGTATTTAAATTGCTCTTGTAAATAGCTATTTCTAAAAAGCCTGCAGAGTTAAATATAGTCAATTTTGTGCCATCAAATTGGCTGGGATTATTGGTGTTTTTAGCAGCAACCTCATTATACCTGCTAAATATTTTATCGAAAGAATATCTAGATGCATTTATTTTAAAAGCTCTTCCTTTACCAACGTCGTTAAACATTTTTTTGCTGATGTTTGTAATTACGTTTCCATAATTATCAATATATAAAACACCACCAATAATTTGTGTCTGAATTTGGTTTACTTTCGGCTGAATTTCTATTAACTTTTTATATTCTTTAATTTCTCTTCCTATTACTGTTAAGTTTCCACCTCTAGCAATAAAACAAGCTACTTTTACAAATACGTCTAATACTGGAAAACTACTTTCAATACGATCGTGAATGTTAATTTCTACAATTTTAGTAGGTTGAATTTCTGAGGCTATCATAGAAATAATACCATTATCTGGACAAACAAAGTAATGATTGTCTAATTCAATTGCAATGTGTTTATTCTCTGCACTTAGCTCAGAATCTACACCAACAATGTGTATTGTGCCTTCAGGAAAACTCTTGTAAGAATTTTTTAAAATATAGGCAGTTTCTGTAATATTAAAAGGAGAAATTTCGTGAGTAATGTCTACAATTCTAGCCTCCGCTAATTCAGTATAAATAGCTCCTTTAACAGCACCTACAAAGTGGTCTTTAGTTCCAAAATCTGTTGTTAATGTTATAAAAGACATTAATTATAGGTGTTAATTAAATGTGTAAAAGTTGTTAATTACTTAACGCAAATCTAATGAATTTAGTACTTTTAATTACTACATTTAGTTTAATAATTCTTACTAACACACTAATAAATATAATCATTTGAACGAACGCATTATAGAGTTATCAGAAATAGATCCTAAAGAATTTTTTGGTACACAAAATAGCACTGTAGAACAATTAAAAAGGTATTTCCCAAAGATTAAGATTGTGGCTAGAGGTGCAAAGTTAAAAATATATGGAGAATCAGAAATTTTAGACGAATTTGAAATTCGATTTGAACGATTAGTCAAATATTTTAACAGGTATAATAAGTTAGATGAAAATAGTATTGAACGCATTTTAACATCTACAGGCAATGAAGAAAAAACAGCTGCAGCTAAAAATAGTAAAGATGTTTTGGTGCATGGTGTTAATGGTAAATTGATTAAAGCACAAACCCAAAATCAGCGTAAAATGGTTTCGTTGATGGAAAAGAATGATATGCTTTTTGCTGTGGGCCCAGCAGGTACAGGTAAAACATATACAGCAGTTGCTTTAGCAGTGAAAGCTTTAAAAGAAAAAGAAGTTCGTAGAATTATACTTACAAGACCAGCTGTAGAGTCTGGAGAAAATTTAGGTTTTTTACCTGGAGATTTAAAAGAAAAACTAGATCCGTACATGCAACCTTTGTATGATGGATTAAGAGACATGATTCCTCATGAAAAACTAGAATCTTACATAGAGAAAGGAATTATTCAGATAGCGCCTTTGGCTTTTATGAGAGGTAGAACTTTAGATAATGCATTTGTAATCTTAGATGAAGCTCAAAATACAACTCATAGTCAAATGAAAATGTTTTTAACTAGAATGGGTAAAAGTGCTAAATTCATTATTACTGGAGATCCAGGTCAAATAGACTTGCCTAGAAAACAAGTTTCTGGTTTAAAAGAATCTTTATTGGCGTTAAAAGATATAGAAGGCATTGCTCATGTTTATTTAGATGATAAAGATGTTGTAAGGCATAGGCTTGTAAAACGTATCATAAAGGCTTACAAGAGTATCGAAACTGAATAGCTTTAGCTAATTAATCTTATTTATTTTATTTCGTAAGGAAGTTTTAAAGTAAGAGACTATCAATTATGATAGTTGTATTTTTATGGTATAATTTTTGATTCAACTCAGATATAGTTTATTTTTACTATTAGGTTATTTCATATGAGGTTATTAGTACTCTTTTTACTTTTATTTTCTTCGTTTGCTTTTGCACAATGTCCACCTGCAGGTCAAGATCATTTTTTATCTTCTCAAGAAAAAATAGATGCTTTTGTTGATCAATATAGTGGTTGTGAAAGAATTGAAGGTAATGTAGATATTGTAGCTGGTTTAGTTGGTTTTGCAGATGTAGGAGAAAACCCAACACCTATAAATGATATTACCGGTCTTTATTTTTTAAAAGTAATTAATGGAGATTTTACAATTTCTCTAGACATTACAGAGTTAGATGGTTTTAATAATCTAACTGATGTAAATGGTCACTTCGAAATTACAAGCTCAAATACATTAACAAAGATAAGTGGTTTTAATAATCTTGTGAACGCTAAAAGTGTAACCATTGCACTAAACCCAATTTTAACAGATGTTGGTGGTTTTAGAAAGTTAAAACGTGTTTTCGAGAGTTTAGAAATTGGGAATAGCCCAGGTATACAAACTATTACTGGTTTTGAAAACCTACAAATTATTGGAGACGAATTAAATATTAGTAAAAATCCTGTACTTACAAGTATGCCCTCTTTTAATCAGGTAGAAAGTATTGGAGATGATTTAAACATTACGCTTAACCCAATTTTAGAAGAGGCTATTGGTTTTGAAAAACTTGAAACCATTGGTAACGATTTAAATATAGAGAATGTTAAAATTATTAGGGGGTTTAATAAGCTAAGAACTATTGAACGTTTTTTTGACATTAGAGGAGAAGGTGTAGAGGAAGTACCAAGCTTTCCCTTACTCGAAACTGTTGGTGCTGCATTCAGGATAGAAAATACTAGTGTTAGAAGTATGCAGGGTTATAATTCTTTAAAAAGAGTTGGAGAAAAATATTTTTTAGAAGATTGGTTTATTGTAAGTAATAATAAACTGTTAAGCAGTGTTGTTGGTTTTGGTCAGTTAGAAAAAGTAGAAGGTAATGTTGAGGTTCAAAAAAATCCTTTATTAAGCGATTGTTCTTGGCTTTGTAATATTATTAATAATGGAGAAATTACAGGCTCATTAATCATTCAAGAAAATATTGGAGATTGCATCTCAGCTATTGCAGTAATTCTAATTTGTGATGATGATTTTGATGACGATACCATTGCAAATGTAGTAGATTTAGATGATGATAATGACGGAATTTTAGATACTCTAGAAGGAAATGCAACTAGAGATACAGATAAAGACGGGTATCCAGATTCAATGGATTTAGATAGTGACAATGATGGTTGTTTTGATGTATTAGAATCTGGTTTTGAAGACCCTAATAATGATGGCGTTTTAGGAGATTTACCAGATGATGTAGATTTTAATGGCTTAATTATTAACGAAACTACAGGGTATACAGATCCTGCAGATAGAAATAATAATCGATTGTATGATTTTCAAGAATTAAATATTCCTAATCCTGGTAAAAATAATATTATACAATTGTGCAAAAACTCTAATGATATTGATCTTTTTGATGTGCTTTTGGGCTCACCAGATCGTGGAGGAACATGGTCACCAGCCTTAAAATCGGGTACAGGTGTTTTTAATGTTTTAGAAGATAAAGAAGGCATTTACACTTACACGCATTCAGATCCTATTTGTGGCGATTTAAGTGCAGAAGTTAAGGTTGAATTTTCATCAGAATTAAGTCCTGGTATAAATACAGAGGTTGTTATTTGCGATGATTTGGTAGAAATAGATTTATTTAGAGCTATAGAAGGTGATCCTTCTCCAAATGGTTTTTGGTCTCCAGAACTGGCAAGTGGTACCAATATTTATAATAAAAATTTAGATGTAGAATCAAGTTATAACTACGTGATTGTAGATAGAGAATGTGGAACTTTACAAGCCACAGTATCTCTAGTAAAATCAGAAGAACCTAACACTGGTTCAAATGGAGAATTACAAATTTGTGAATTTGCAGACTCAGTAAATTTATTCGATTATTTAAATGGTGAACCAGATGAAGATGGCTTTTGGAGTCCTGCACTACCAAATGGAGTTTTTAATCCCAGTCAAAATCCTTCAGGAATATATTCTTATACGATAGATAATGGTGTTTGTGGTAGAGCAACATCTACTGTAAACGTAGAAGTAGTTAGAAATTCACAATTAAATAATGTAAGAATTGAGGTGAACGATTTTTCGTCTACCAACAATTCTATAGAAGTATTTGTGTTTTCTAAAAGAGCTTATGAATATTCCTTAGATGGTTTAAATTATCAATTAGATCCTTTTTTCAATAATGTAGATGGTGGTTTACAAACTGTATATGTTAGAGGTATTGATGGTTGTGAGTTTTATAGTGAAGAGGTTTTTGTAAAAACTTATCCTCCCTTTTTTACACCCAATAATGATGGCCAAAACGATTTTTGGCGATTGAAAGATTTTCCAGACATTGGTTATACAATTTATATTTATTCAAGGTTTGGTAGGCTCATAAAAAGTGTAAGCAGTACAACAGGCTTTTGGGATGGTAAAGAAAATGGTAAAGAAATACAATCGTCAGATTATTGGTTTAAAGTAGTAACCGAAACTGGTGAAGTATTGCATGGTAATTTTTCTTTATTAAGAAAATGATATCCTAAAAATTAAACTTATTTTTGTAGAAATATCAACACTCTATGAACACAATTAACGAAACTAACTTCGAGTTTCCAGGTCAAAAATCAATATATAAAGGTAAAGTAAGAGAAGTTTATAACATAAATGATGACCTTTTGGTTATGATTGCTACTGACAGACTTTCTGCTTTTGATGTTATTTTACCACGTCAAATTCCATTTAAAGGTCAAATTTTAAATCAGATTGCCACTAAAATGATGAATGAGACCTCAGACATAGTGCCTAATTGGTTAATTGCAAATCCAGATGAGAATGTTGCAGTAGGTCATTTATGCGAGCCTTTCAAAGTAGAAATGGTAATTAGAGGATATTTATCTGGGCATGCAGCTCGTGAATATAAGTTGGGTAAGCGTTTGTTGTGTGGAGTAAAGATGCCAGAGAATTTAAAGGAGAATGATAAATTTCCAACGCCTATTATTACACCATCAACCAAAGCAGATAATGGTGAGCATGATGAGGATATTTCTAGAGAAGATATTTTAGCAAACGGAATTGTATCTGAAGAAGACTACTTAATCTTAGAGGAATATACTAGGAAGTTATTTCAAAGAGGATCTGAAATTGCTGCAAAAAGAGGGTTAATTTTGGTAGATACTAAATATGAATTTGGTAAAACAAAAGAGGGTAAGATTGTTTTAATTGATGAAATTCATACTCCAGATTCATCTCGATATTTTTACGCAGAAGGCTATCAAGAAAGACAAGATAACAATGAAGCGCAGAAACAACTTTCTAAAGAATTTGTGCGTCAATGGTTAATAGAAAACGGTTTTCAAGGCAAAGAGGGGCAAGCTATTCCAGAAATGTCTGATGAGAAAATTGTAGAAATTTCTAACAGATACATAGAGTTATATGAACAAATTACTGGAGAGCAATTTGTAAAAGCACAAACCGAAAATGTTTTAGATAGAATAGAGAAAAATGTTTTAGATTTTCTTTCTTAATGAAGGCAAGTACTATAAAACAACTTAAAGACGAATTATCTCATAAAACTGCACAAGAGCTAAAAGAATTATGCCTACAATTGGCAAGATTTAAGGTAGAGAATAAAGAATTACTTACCTATCTTTTATTTGAAGCACAGGATGAAGATCAATACATTATAAACTGTAAAAACTTTATTGATGTACAATTTGATGAAATAGACACTAAGAATGCCTATTATGTGCGCAAGAAGATTCGTAAAATTTTAACCTCAGCTAAAAAGCTTATTCGATTTTCTAAGAAAAAAGATACAGAAGCAGAAATTCTCCTTCATTTCTGTAAAAAGTTAAAGAATTACAATCCTTATTTTAAAAGAAGTAATCGATTACAAAATATTTTTCAAACGCAATTGCGAATGGCTAGTAATGCTATTTTAAAACTTCATGAAGATTTGCAGTTTGATTATCAACAAGAATTAGATAATTTATTAGGCAATGGCTAAAGAAAGACCTGAGTTACCTGGGTTAATAAAACCAAATATTACACCTATAGAAGAGTTTCAGAATTCAGTTATTAGGCCAATTATTAAGATGCAGCATGAATTAATCATAGCATTTTTTAAGCAGAACTTGGTAAAAAGAAAAGTTGATTTTTCTTCGATAAAAGTAGAAAAGAAAAAAAGTACTATAAAAAATGCTTTGCAGAAAGATATTAGTTTTAAGAAATTACTTCTTGGTAGCATTCTAGGTCATTTTTCTATGGATGAGTATACAGTTTATTTGGGCAATGCTTCTGAATACAATAGAAGGATAATTAATATTATTACCAAGAGACTACAAGATAGTATACCTGAACTATAAAATAAAAACCGCTACCAAAAGTAGCGGTTTCAATCAATCAACCAAAAAACTTCCTTTATCAATATTTCGTATGAGATACGAATTAATACGAGAAGTAATTTTTATATGTTTTACCAAAACAATACACTACAAATATAACTATATTTTGTTTAATAAAATGTTAAAATAAATAAACAATATATTAAATTTAGTAATGACTGTTATAAGTAAAACTTATTTAGGCATTACTACTGAGTCAATTGCATGGATAACTCCATTAGATGCATCAACATCTGTCATAACTACTGTAGATGTACCTCCTTTTTCGTCTGTTAAAATAACTTTACCATCGTTTAAAGATGCAGAAATCATTCCTCCTTGAACTGTTTTAATCATAAATTTACCATTGTTGTTGTTAATTGCATCAATAACATCTTTTGCAACGAATTTTCCTGCAATAACATGGTAAGTTAAAATAGAAGTTAACATTTCTTTGTTCTCTGGCTTTAACAATGTAGCCACTGTTCCTTCTGGTAATTTGTCAAAAGCTCCATTAACTGGTGCAAATACTGTAAATGGTCCATCACTGTTTAAAGTGCCAACTAAATCAGCAGCTTTTACTGCAGCTACTAAAGTTGTAAAGTTGTCATTTGATGCAGCAATAGTTACAATAGTTTCTTTTTGCTCAACAACTTCTTTTTTAGTTTCTACTTCAACTTCAGCTACTTTTGCTTCTTCCTTTTTGGTAGATACACAAGAGAAAGATAATAATGTTACTAATACAAGTGATGTAAGTTTAAACGCTAGTTTCATAATATGTTTTTTAGATTTATTACAAAGGTATAGTATTGAAGAATTAAATATGTTTAATAAAATGTTAAATAAATTAAACAAAAAAAAAGTTAATCACAAAAAAAAACATTTCTATTGAAATGCTTTTTACTCTTTTTTATTTTTTAGATTCTAGTAGAAGTTTCTTTTGATATCTACCTTGTACAATATCTACAATAACCAAAATTGCGATAACAAAATAGAATGTAGTTTTACTCATAGGTACAATTTCATTTCCAAATAATTTTATATGAGCCAAGTGACCACCCTCTGTTACTAACATAATACCGACTATAAATAGAATAAATAAACCTAATACTTCGTACATTCTGTTTTTAGCTAAGAAAGTAGATACTCTATCTGCTAAAAATAACATTAACAAACCACTTGCAACAATAGCAATAGCCATTATAATAAATGCGGTTGTAGGATTTTGAATTTCACTGGTTAAACCAATAGCTGCTAGAATAGAATCGAAAGAAAAAACTAAGTTCATTATTACAATACTTACAATAGCACCATTTGCAGTTTTTTTAGATTTTTGATCTACCATTTCTGAATTTTCCAAATCACTTGTACCAATCATGTGCCAAATTTCTTTAATAGCAGTATAAATAATAAAGCCACCACCAATAAGAACAATGATGCTGTGACCATTGAAGGCAAATTCGGCAACATTTTCAATACCTCCTGTTAAGAAAGAGAAGGGTTCTTGAAAATAATCAATAATAGAAACTAATAAAAATAGTAAGCCTATTCGTAAAGCTATAGCAACAAGAATACCTACTTTACGTACTCGTTTTTGTTCGGCTATTGGAGCTTTTTTAGATTCTAGAGAAATGTAAAGTAAATTGTCAAACCCTAGCACAGCCTGTAGCATCACTAGCATTAGTAAAGTAAAGATATTTTCTAACATATTTATTTTTTTAGTTGATGTTTCAAATATATTTCTTCAACAGGTATAAAACAATCGTTATCCAAATTAATTTGCGCTCAAATTAAATTTAAAATAGAAAATCGTAAAGAATTTTAATACCTACAAAGGCAATAAGAATTGCTGTTGCTTTTTTAAGTTGAATAGGTGTAAAGAAATTATTGCTAATTCTGTTTCCTATTTGGCCACCAATAAATACGGTTAGCAAAAGAATAGAAGTTAAGCCCCAGTTTATTTGAAAATCAGGATTTGTACTTTGACCTAAAAAACCTGCTATGGAATTTACAAGAATAAACATGCTTGCAGTGGCTGCAATTTTTTTTGGAGTATCCCAATTTGTTAAATGTAGAATGGGTGCTAGGAATATTCCTCCACCAATTCCAACCATTCCAGATATAAAACCTATAATACTTCCAATAGCACCATTTTGACCTAATTTATTTTCTTGATTTGCATTTGAGTTTGAAACTATTTTTTTTGAAAGCCACATTGTGACTGAGGCAAATACTAGTGTAGAGCCAAGAAGAATAAAAAATAAGTTTTCGCTAATTTTTAGATATCCGCCTAAATATGCAAAGGGGATACTAAGTAGTACTAATGGGGTTATTTTTTTATAGTTTAATTGCTTATTTCTATGAAAAATGATTACGTTGCCAAGTACTACAACAATATTACAAAGTAGGGCAGTTGCCCTAATTTGAGTGAAGGTAAGACTAGTTAAGGCCAAGATTGCTAAGTAACTAGAGCCACCACCAAAACCTACTGAAGAATATAATAAAGCCACCACAAAAAAGAGTAGAATTATAAACCAATGACTATTGATTAACTCCAAAATTAAATCTAAGTTCATGTTCAACAAATATATTATTCTCATTCTTATAAGATCATAAATGCAAATAAAAAAATGCTATTTAGAGATAATTTGTGGTTGTAGGTAGAATTTTTTTTTATAAAAATTAATAACTTATTACTTTACGGTTTTAACTTATCATTTAAATATTAATCGTTACAACTTAAAAAAGAAAATTAATTTCTATTTTTAGAAAAGTTTAAAACCTTTAACAGTATTATGAGTAATTATCACATCAAAAATTTTCCAGAATATTATCACGTTTATAGAAATTCGGTAAGAGAACCTGAAACATTTTGGGAAGAAATTGCAGAAGAACATTTTGTTTGGAAAAAGAAATGGGACAATGTATTAAGTTGGGATTTTTCAAAGCCCGAGATTAAATGGTTTGAAGGTGCTAAACTAAACATAACAGAAAACTGTATAGACAGGCATTTGGCAACAAGAGGAGATAAAACCGCTATTTTATTTGAGCCTAATAATCCAGATGAAGAAGCAGAGCACATTACTTACAAGCAGCTTTCAGAAAGAGTAAATCAGTTTGCGAATGTTTTAAAAGAAAATGGTATTCAAAAAGGAGATCGTGTTTGTATTTATGTACCGATGATTCCAGAATTGGCAATAGCTACACTAGCATGTGCTAGAATTGGAGCTATACATTCTGTAGTCTTTGCAGGTTTTTCTGCAACAGCATTATCAACAAGAATAAACGATGCAGACTGTAAAATGGTGATTACTTCTGACGGTTCATATAGAGGTTCTAAAACAATCGATTTAAAAGGAATTGTAGATGAGGCTTTAGAATCTTGCTCTTCTGTAGAAACTGTTTTGGTTGCTAAAAGAATCAACTCAGACATAAATATGAAAGAAGGTAGAGACAAATGGTTACAACCCTTATTAGACAAAGCATCTACGGTTTGCGAAGCAGAAGTGATGGATGCAGAAGATCCTCTATTTATTCTATACACTTCAGGTTCTACAGGAATGCCAAAAGGTATGGTTCATACTACAGCAGGTTATATGATTTACACAGCATATACGTTTAAAAATGCGTTTCAATATCGAGAAAATGATGTGTATTGGTGTACTGCAGATATTGGTTGGATTACTGGGCATTCTTATATTGTGTATGGGCCTTTAGCAAACGGAGCTACAACTTTAATGTTTGAGGGTGTACCAAGTTATCCAGATTTTGGGCGATTTTGGGACATTGTACAAAAACATAAAGTCAATCAATTTTATACAGCACCAACCGCTATTAGAGCATTGGCAAAACACGGAACAGAATTGGTAGATCAATACGATTTATCATCATTAAAAGTTCTGGGTTCTGTAGGAGAGCCAATAAACGAAGAAGCTTGGCATTGGTATAATGATACTATTGGTAAAAAGAACAGTCCAATTATAGATACTTGGTGGCAAACCGAAACTGGTGGAATGATGATTACTCCAATTCCGTTTGTAACACCAACAAAACCAACCTATGCAACATTGCCATTTATTGGTATTCAACCTTGTTTGATGGATGAAAATGGAAACGAATTAAAAGGCAATCAAGTAGAAGGTAGGTTATGTATAAAATATCCTTGGCCAAGTATGGCAAGAACCATTTGGGGAAATCATCAGCGCTATAAAGAAACCTATTTCTCTGCTTATGAAAATAAATATTTTACAGGAGATGGTGCTTTACGTGATGAAGTTGGTTACTACAGAATTACAGGAAGAGTAGATGATGTAATTATAGTTTCTGGTCATAATTTAGGAACTGCACCAATAGAAGATGCTATAAACGAGCATCCTGCAGTTGCAGAATCTGCAATTGTTGGTTTTCCACATGATATCAAGGGAAGTGCTTTATATGGCTATATAACCCTTAAAGATTTGGGTGAAAGTAGAGATCATAACAATTTAAGAAAAGAAATAAACCAATTAATTTCTGATAAAATAGGGCCAATTGCTAAGCTCGATAAAATTCAATTTTCAGAAGGTTTACCAAAAACACGTTCAGGAAAAATCATGAGACGAATTTTGCGTAAAATAGCCTCTAACGAAATGGATAATTTAGGAGATACAAGTACACTGTTAAATCCTGAAGTTGTGCAAAGTATTATAGACCATAGATTGTAACGAATGTTAAACTGAACTTGATTCAGTTTCTCAACCAATTTAAAATTTATCAATATTTAGAATGGCGTGTTTTTGCGAAAAGCAAAAACTGCGCTATTCACTGTATCTTTTTATTTATGCAGAACTTGTATCAGTATCTGGTTTTTTATAAGGTTAAAGCTATCTAAAAAAAGTTTAGAACCAATTTATACATAAAAAGGATGTCGTTTCTATCGCTCATGCAAGCTAGTTTGCCAACGAAATAAATCATTAAAAATAAGACCTGTTCAGTTTCTAAAACCTGACAGGTCTTTTGTTAACTTTGCATATCTGTCAGCAAACATTTTATGGCATGTAAATTGACAATAATTGGTCAATTCCTAACACAAACAAACTTACTTTATGCAGCATTTAAAAGAACCAATTACAAAAGATAAAAAGGGTAAAGTTTCTATTGGTAAAGCTTTTAAAACTATTATTTGGCCTAGAAGAAATTTAGTTTTTGTTGGTTTAATTTTAATTGTAATTCGAAGTTTGGCAGGCTTAATTTTGCCTTGGCAAAGTAAGGTTTTGTTAGATGAAGTTGTACCTAACAATAATTTCGATCAGCTTAAAATATTAATTATTGTAGTTTTATGTGCAATTTTAGTTCAAGCTGTAACTTCATTTTTACTTACCAGAATTTTAAGTGTACAAGCTCAATATTTAATATCAGAATTAAGAGCACAAGTGCAAAAGAAAGTTTTATCCTTACCAATAAGTTTTTTTGACAACACAAAATCTGGTGCTTTAGTTTCTAGAATTATGAGTGATGTTGAAGGCGTTCGAAATTTAATTGGTACAGGTTTAGTGCAATTGGTGGGTGGTACAATTACTGCAATTGTCTCTTTGGTTATTTTAATCAACTTAAATCCTTGGATGACCCTATTCGTGTTTTTACCAATTTCAATTTTTGGATTCGTAGCTTTAAAAGCATTCAAATTCATTCGACCTATTTTTAGAACAAGGGGTAAAATAAATGCTGAGGTAAAAGGTAGGTTAACAGAAACTTTAGCAGGAGTTAGAGTAATTAAAGCCTTTAATGCAGAAGAACAAGAAAATATAGTTTTTGAAAAAGGTGTAGATAAACTGTATCAAAACGTAAAAAAGAGTTTAACTGCAACTGCTTTAATGACCAGCTCATCTACCTTCTTAATTGGGGTAGCAACTACAGGAATTATGGGAATTGGAGGTTATTATATGATGCAAGGAGAAATGACAACAGGAGAATTTTTATTCTTTACCTTAATTCTTGGTTTTATGATTGCGCCTATAGTTCAAATGAGTAACATTGGTAGTCAATTAACAGAAGCTTTAGCAGGTTTAGATAGAACAGAAGAACTTATGAACAAGGCTGCAGAAGAAGATAATGAAGAAAGAAATATTGAGTTAAGAAACGTAAAGGGAGAAATTAATTTTACGGATGTTTCCTTTTCTTATGAAGAAGGTAAAGAAGTATTACATGATATTAATTTTAAAGTTCCTGCAGGTTCTGTAACAGCATTAGTAGGTAGTTCTGGTTCTGGTAAATCCACAATTGCTGGTTTGTCTGCCACATTTTTAAATCCGAAATCTGGTTTAATAACTATAGACGATCAAGATATGTCTAAAGTTAAATTGGCTAGTTATCGTAAAAATTTAGGGGTTGTTTTACAAGACGAATTTTTGTTTGAAGGCACTATTAAAGAAAACATTCTTTTTCCTAGACCTAATGCCTCTGAAGAAGAATTACAAAATGCTGTAAAAGCAGCTTATGTAAATGAATTTACAGATAGATTTGATAAAGGTTTAGATACCTTGATTGGTGAAAGAGGTGTTAAATTATCTGGTGGTCAAAGACAAAGATTGGCAATTGCTAGAGCTATTTTGGCAAATCCTAGAATATTAATATTAGATGAAGCTACCTCTAGTTTAGATACAGAAAGTGAGGCTCTAATTCAGAAAAGTTTATCAGAATTAATCAAAGACAGAACTACAATAGTTATCGCTCATAGATTAAGTACTATTAAAAAAGCAGATCAAATTTTAGTAATAGAATCAGGTAAAATTGCAGAAAGAGGTACTCATGAAGAATTGATTCAGGCACAAGGCAGGTATTTTGATTTGTATACCTATCAATCAAAAATTTAGGATTAATTTGTAATCTATGGCTAAATTATCGACTTAAAAATAAAATATTCAAAAAACCAAATCATGAAAAAAATAGCATTTGTATTCATTTTAGGTTTAGTAGTAGTTTCTTGTAAAAAGGAAATTAAAAAAGAAACTAAAACTAATGCGAAAACAGAAATTGTAGAAAAGGTAAATACAGATATTCCAGTAGAATTAAACAAGGTTTTTAAAACGCATGGAGGCTTAACTGCTTGGAACAGTATTCAGATATTATCTTTTAATAAAGGCGAAGAAGCACATACTGCAGATTTAAAGACTCGAAAAACGGTTATAAATTCACCTAAATATTCATTGGGCTTTGATGGCACTGAAGTTTGGCTAGATGAAGAAAATAAAGGGGATTATAAGGGTAATCCAGAGTTTTACTATAATTTATATTTTTACTTTTATGCAATGCCTTTTGTGTTGGCAGATGATGGTATTATTTACGAAAAAGCAGATGCTATTACTTTTGATGGTGTAAACTATCCAGGGTATAAAATTTCTTACAAAGCAAACGTTGGGACATCTCCAGATGATAATTATATCATTTATTACAATCCAAAAAATCATCAAATGGAATGGCTAGCATACACTGTTACATTCAATTCAAAAGCGCCAAGTGAAAAATACAATTTGATTAGATATAACAAGTGGGAAAATGTAAACGGATTGATATTACCAAAAGAAATTACTTGGTATAAAAAAGATGACAAAGGTATGCCTACAGAACCTGCAAGACCTGCAACCGAATTTACTTTGCCTTTAGCTAGTAAAGCTAAATTAGCAGATTCGTTTTTTGAGAAACCTAAAAAGTAACTTTATTTCGGTTTGTTATCAAGATTTTCTTTAATTTGATCATAAACAAAAACATAGTAATCATGAAACCTTGAAAGCAAAACGTTTTCGAGGTTTTTTGTATCTTTTAAAACTGATAAATTAAACAATTTAATAGCTGCAACTTCTTCTTTTTGAATTTTTAATTCATCAACAGGAACTTTTAATTCAGCTATAAATACATGATGATGTTCATTATCTATAATACCATTTGCATGCGAAACTTGATGAATTCTGGTACCTATTTTAATTAGATCTTTTTCATCTAAAGCTAAACCAATTTCTTCAAAAATTTCTCTTTTAGCAGAAGATAAAATTGTTTCACCTGCAGCTATATGTCCTGCCACAGAAATGTCCCACAAACCAGGAAATACCTTTTTAGTTAATGCTCTTTTTTGAAGCAGAATTTTTTCATCCTTGGTAAACAACCAAATATGCACAGTTGCATGATACCAACCATACTTATGAGCTTCGGACTTTAAAGCAGTTTTACCAGTCGGTTTTCCATCAGCCGTTAAAATATCTATAAGTTCATCCATTTATAAACAAGCTAAAATACAGTTGGTTAGTTTTGTAAAATCTTCTTTAGTATTGTAAACATGACAAGAAAGACGGATATAGTTTCCACGAAAAGAAATAAAAATATTTTCTGCCTTTAGTTTTGCTTTTAATTCGTCTAAATTTAATTGTTGTGGTAATTCAACACCAAATAAATGATGACTTCTGTAATCTTCATTTTCAATAGTACAGCCCATTGTTTTTAAAGAGATAACAGCATCTTTAGTGATTTCTTGACAGTAATCTTGAATAGCTTTTGGTGTCCAGTCTAACACTTGTTGCAAACCAGCTGTTTGCATTTTTACGTGAATAAAGCTAGCATGTTCACCTACAGAATATCTGTTGGCCAAAGGTTTGTATTTGCTTTCATAATTGGTTAATCCACTCATTTTATCGCTATTTAAACGATTAGACCAATTTTCTTCAAGTGGTTCTCCATCATCAAAATAAGAACCATAATAAGCCAAAGCACATCCATAAGGTCCAAACAACCATTTGTATCCTGCACAAATCAATGCATCTGGCTGAATTTCTTTTACAGAAAAAGGCAAAACACCTATAGACTGACTTCCATCAATAACTAATAACGCATCAACTAAAGATGTTTTTTTTCTAATAGCTTTTAAGTCAAATAAAGTTCCATTAGCCCAGTGAATATTACCTATAGAAACCAAGGCAGTTTTGTCTGAAATTGAATTTAGAATAGCATTATTCCAATTTTTACCACGATTTTCTGCATTTTCAGGCATTGAAACTATGGTTAGTTTAGCTTCAAATCTTTGCGCTAACTTTTCCCAAACATAATAGTTACTAGGAAACTGACTCTCTATTAATAATATTTCATCACCTTTATTCAGTTGAACGTTATTGGCTACTGTAGCCAAGCCATAAGATGCTGATGGTATGTTTGCAATTCTATTATAATCTTCAACTTCAATTAATTTTGCGAATAATTTTTTAAGTGTTATAACAGGATCAAAGTAGCTGTTTGTGGTAATTTTATAAGGATGACTTTTTTCTAAAACGCCAGCAATTCCTGCTTCTTCTATAGCTTTAAAAGAAGGTGATTGACTTGCAATATTTAAGTAGGTAATATTTTCAGGTAATCTAAAAAGGTGTTTTTGATTTGATAAGTTCATGGCTAAAAATAAAAAAAGCGAAGCTTGCACTTCGCTTTGTAATTATAATTTATTAATCGAAATAAGAGAAAGTATCTCCATCTTTAATTTGTAGTAATGCTTCATAAATCATTTTAATCACATTTTCAACATCACTTCTATGTACCATTTCAACTGTGGTATGCATATATCTTAAAGGTAAAGATATTAATGCAGAAGCAACACCACCATTACTATAAGCAAAAGCATCTGTATCTGTGCCTGTTGCTCTAGAAAGTGCAGATCTCTGAAAAGGAATATCTTTAGCCTCTGCTGCATCAATAATTAAATCTCTTAATTTTTGTTGTACTGCTGGTGCATAAGCTACAACAGGACCTTTACCAATTTCTAAATGACCAGCTTTTTTCATTTCGATCATTGGTGTTGTTGTATCGTGAGTAACATCTGTAACTATGGCAACATTAGGTTTAATGGTTTGTGTAATCATTTCTGCACCTCGCAAACCAATTTCTTCTTGCACAGAGTTGGTAATATATAAACCAAAAGGCAACTCAATGTTATTTTCTTTTAATAACCTACCTACTTCAGCAATCATAAAACCACCCATTCTATTATCTAAAGCTCTACAAACAAATTTATCACCATTTAATACGTGAAATTCATCTGGATACGTAATTACGCAACCTACATGAATGCCTAAGGCTAAAACTTCTTCTTTATTTGCACAACCTACATCTATTGTAATGTTATCTGGTTTTGGTGCTTGCTCATTAGATTTATCTCTGGTATGAATTGCTGGCCAACCAAACACACCTTTTACGATGCCATTCTTTGTGTGGATATTTACAATTTTACTTGGTGCAATTTGATGGTCTGATCCTCCATTTCTAATTACATAAATCAACCCATTATCTGTAATGTAATTTACGTACCAAGAAATTTCATCTGCATGCCCTTCTATAACCACTTTATATTTTGCATCTGGATTTATAACACCCACTGCAGAACCATAAGTATCTGTAATAAATTCATCTACATACGGTTTCAAGTAATTCATCCAAATTTTTTGACCTTCCCATTCATAACCAGTTGGAGATGCATTATTTAAATATTCTTCTAAAAACGCTAGTGATTCTTTATTTAATATTGATTTATCTGACATAATATATATTCTGTTTTTTGTAAAAATAAAACGTTTTTTTAAACTTTTCTTACATTTTAATCTTAAATATTGTAACATTATACCTAATAATAGCTCTAATAACAGAATCTAAAATCAAACTGAAAAAACATGAAATTTTTTAAAACTACTTTAGTACTTGCTCTATTATTTTTAGCAACAAATTGTTCAACCAAAGTTGAGGGTTCATCAGAATTTCATCCTGATTTTAAAATAGCCAAAAGCGGATTTAAAAAAGAGCTTAAAAAAGAGATTGATTTTGAGGATTTGTCAATTGGAACTTATTACACTAAAAAGAATAATATTACAGAAGAAAGAGGTTTGAATTTAACCTTTAAAAATGCAAATCAAGAAGTGTATAGTACTAATGAAGCAAATAAAAAAGCAGATTTTATAGCAACACAGGTAAATAAGTATTTATTGAATTTAGATAATTATGATTATGTAAATATTATCTTCGAAAATGAGAATGAAGAAGGTGATGTGAAAAAATCTACTAGAATTACAATAAAAAGAGAATTATAACCAACCAACATAGCATGAAACTTAGCATACAAAACTTAACAAAAACGTACAAAAACGGAGTAAAAGCAATTGATAATTTAAGTATCGAAATTGGTACAGGAATGTTTGGTCTTTTAGGGCCAAATGGTGCAGGTAAATCTTCCTTAATGAGAACAATTGCAACATTGCAAAGCCCAGATTCTGGAAGTATTATGTTTGGTGATATTAATGTGTTAGAAGATAACATGGCTTTGAGAAAAGTGTTAGGTTATTTACCACAATCTTTTGGTGTATATCCAAAAATGTCTGCAGAAGATTTGTTAGATTATTTTGCCACATTAAAAGGGGTTGCTAAAAAATCGGATAGAGAAAAATTAGTAAAAGAAGTATTAGAAATTACTAATTTATACGATGTAAGACACAAACATGTTGCAGGTTATTCAGGGGGGATGAAACAACGTTTTGGAATTGCACAGCTGCTATTGAATAATCCTAAATTAATAATTGTAGATGAGCCAACTGCAGGTTTAGATCCAGCAGAAAGACATCGTTTTTTAAATGTTTTAAGAGAGGTTGGTACCAATTGTACAGTTATATTTTCAACACATATTGTAGAGGATGTAAAAGAATTATGTAACGAAATGGCTATTTTAAATGGTGGTAAAATTTTAAAGCATACTACTCCTCAACAAGCAACAAATGAACTACAAGGTAAAATTTGGACAAAAGTTATTGAGAGAGATGATTTAGAAAGCAATGAAAAATTATATTCGATTTTATCTTCTAATTACAATCAAGATAATACCTTAAACATTAGAGTGCATTCAGAAGAGAAACCATCAGAAGACTTTGTGGCTGCAAATCCGCAATTAGATGATGTTTATTTTATTGCATTACAGCAAGATGAACCAGTTTTAAAAGTATAAGTAGATGATTATATTTTTCAATTTCTAGAAAATTAGAAATTCAAAAATCAAACTCGCTATAAATCTAAGAATCCAAACAATTTAAACATCAACAAATGTTTTCTACAATATATAAACAAGAATTAAAGTACTGGTTTGGCAGGCCAGCTTTCTATATTTACTTAGCTATATTTATATTTTTAGCTTTCTTTTTCTCAGCCACATCTGCTGGAATTTGGGATTTTCTAACAGTAACTACTGGTTCTTCTCGAATTGTAAATTCACCCATAGGTGTAAATGGTTTATTTAATGGTTTAACCACATTTATATTCTTTTTATTTCCATCTATAATTGGTGTTTCTGTCTACAGAGACTATAAAAGTGAAATGCATACCATATTGTATTCTTACCCTTTTACCAAAGCAAATTATTTATTTGCTAAGTTTTTAAGTGGTATAACAGTAGTTTCAATTATTGTTTTAGGCATTGGTTTAGGTATGATTATTGGTTTTAGGTTTCCAGGCACAAATCCAGATATTGTTGGGCCTTTTAACTTCTTAACATATGTAAAAACCTATTTACTTTTTATTTTACCAAATGTTGTTTTCTTTGGTGCTATTGTTTTTGCAATTGTAACTTTTACAAGAAATATTGCAGCTGGTTTTATAACAGTTATAATTTTAATGTTTGCGCAGGCTGTAGTTGTTAGCAATTTAGTAGAAGCAGATTATAAAATGCTAGCAGCTATTCTAGATCCTTTTGGTTCTGCATCCATTACTTACTACACAGAATATTGGACCATGTCTGAGCAAAATAGCATGCAAATTCCAGTAGAATCTATGATTATTTACAATCGTGTTTTGTGGTTGGTAATTTCAGCATTAGTTTTTGGTCTGGTCTATAAGTTCTTTTCTTTTAGTCAAAACGCATTTTCATTATCCTTTAAAAAAGTAAAAGGAGAACGTATTATAAAAAGAAATTACAGTGGAATTACAAAAATTAACTTGCCAAAAGTCACTCACGATTATTCTTTTACTCAAAACTTAAAAGCTACTTGGAAACTTTCTAATATAGATTTTAAGTACATTATTAAAAGTTGGCCTTTTATATCAATAGTATTAGTAGGCGTTCTTTTAATTGTAGTGGGTCTTTTTACAGTTGGTAATATTTTTGGAACCCAAACCTTACCTGTTACTTGGCAAATGTTAAATGGTGGAGGTGTCTTTGTTTTATCAATAAATATCTGTACGTTTTTGTATGCAGGTTTATTGGTGCAAAGAGCGCAAATTGCAAGAGTAAATCATTTGGTAGATGCAACCACAATTCCTAATTGGTCTTTATTATTTTCTAAGTTAATTGCCTTGTTGAAAATGCAATTGGTATTGGTAACTGTAGTTTTAGTATCAGGAATCATTTTTCAAATTTACAAAGGGTATTACAATTTCGAAATTGGGCATTATATTTATGAACTTTATGTTTTAGATTTTATAAATTATGTTGTTTGGGCCTTGTTAGCCTTATTTATTCAAACGCTAATTAGAAATCCATATTTAGGGCTTTTTGCTTTGTTAATCATAGCAATAGGAATGCCATTATTATCTTTTATTGGTGTAGATGAAGCAATATTTAAATATAATGAAGGGCCAGGTTTTAGTTATTCAGATATGAATGGTTATGGCTTTTCTTTAGGACCTTACTTATGGTATAAAACGTATTGGATTCTTGGAGGTATTACTTTAATTATTGTAGCCCTTACGTTTTGGGTTCGTGGAATTCCTTTTTCTTTTGCAGAAAGATTATCAATTGCTAAAAACCGATTTACAGGTAAAATTGCAACTACTTTTATCGTTTTTTTGGTAGCTTTCTTAGGTTTAGGTTTTACCATTTTTAAAGAAAATAATATTGATAATGAAAGGATATCGTCTAAAGAAATCGAAAAACGGAGAGTTGAATGGGAAAAGAAATATAAAAAATACGAAAACTACAAACAACCAAGAATAATAGCTGTAAAAACAGATGTAGATATATTTCCAAAAGAAAGAGTCTTTAATGCTTCTGCAGTATTAAAAATGGTAAACAAAACAGACAAGGCTATAGATAGTGTGTTTTTAAATCATAATTCATTAAAAAGTACTTTCGAGTTTACAAAACCAAATCAATTGGTTTTAGAAGACACCATTCATAATTTTGATATTTATAAGTTTGATACTCCAATACTTCCTGGAGACACGTTGGCACTAAAAGTTACTGTAGAAAGTGATAAGAATACCATGTTTAGAAAAAACTCTCCTATTAATGAAAACGGAACTTTTATTAATAATGGTATGTTTCCTTCTTTAGGATATTCTTCTGCAGGAGAATTAACAGACAATCAAACTCGTAAAAAGTACGATTTACCTAGAAATGATTTACGTCCTTATCCTTCAGATTCGACAGCTTTAGGTAATACATATATTTCTAAAGATTCAGATTGGATTGATTTTGAAGCAACAGTTTCTACCTCAGAAGATCAAATTGCAATTGCTCCTGGTTATTTGCAAAAAGAATGGACAGAAAATGGGCGAAGATATTTCCATTACAAGATGGATAGTAAAATACTAAATTTTTATGCCTTTAACTCTGCTAGATACGAAGTGAAAAAAGAGATGTATAAAGGCATTAGCCTTGAGATATATTATCATAAAGGGCATGAATTTAATTTAGATAGAATGATGAAAGGTATGAAAGCATCATTAGATTATAATTCAGAAAACTTTAGTCCTTATCAACACAAACAAGTAAGAATTATTGAGTTTCCAAAAACGTCAGGAACTTTTGCACAATCTTTTCCAAACACAATTCCATTTTCAGAAAGCATTGGTTTTATTGCAGATGTAGATGATGAAAGTGATGATGGTGTAGATTATCCTTATGCAGTAACAGTACATGAAGTTGCACATCAATGGTGGGCTCATCAAGTAATAGGTGCAGATGTTTTAGGTGCAACTATGTTGTCTGAAAGTATGTCTGAGTATGTTGCACTAAAAGTGCTTGAACAGGAATTAGGTAAATCTAAAATGAGAACCTTTTTAAAAGAAGCTTTAGATGGTTATTTACAACAAAGAACTTTTGAGAGTAAACGTGAAAAGCCTTTAATGTATAATGATGGTCAAGGTTATATACGTTATCAAAAAGGATCTCTGGTGTTTTATGCTCTGGGTGATTATATAGGTGATGAAAATTTAAATGGTGCTTTAAAAAGATACGTGGAAAAAGTAAAATTTCAAGAACCACCTTACACAACATCAGTAGAAATGGTAAATTATATAAGAGAAGTTACCCCAGATTCTTTACAATATATTATTAAAGATATGTTCGAAACCATTACACTATATAAAAATAGAATTGTAGAAGTAGAAACAACAGCGCTTGACAATGGTAAATTTCAGGTAGATATAGAGTTTGAAGTTGCCAAGTATAGAAATGATGAAAAAGGTAAAAAATACTTTGGAGAAAAAGAGGGTGATACTTTAGTTTATAAAAACCCAAATACAGATAAGGATGTACTTTCTACCAAATTAAATGATTACATAGATATAGGTGTTTTCGCTGAAGAAGAAATTGATGGTGTTAAAAAAGAAAAGGAAATTTACCTAAAAAAGCATAAGATTACAGCAATAAATAATAAAATTACCATAATTGTAGATGAAAAACCCTCAGAGGTTGGTGTAGATCCATACAATAAGTTAATAGATACAAAGTCAGATGATAATCGAAAGAAAATTTAAATAGTAACAAAAAAAATCTCTAAATTAATTTTAGAGATTTTTTTTATTCTGATTGATTACCAAAAAATGGAATTTGTTTTCTTTCCTTAAATAGAATAATAGCTGATATAATAAAAATGTAAACAGCTGCTCCAAACAATAAGCCATGGTCGTTATTATGGTTGATGCCAATTTTAGTAATGTGCCCTAAAATTGCACCTGTCATAACTCCCATAGTTAAAAGCGCTCCTAACCAAGTTGTTTTTGGTATATATAATAGTATGGATGCTATTAGTTCAATTATGCCTGTTCCAACTCTTAAGTAAGCTTCATCTTTACCAGCTAATTTGCTAAACAGTTCAACACTTTGGTCTGCAGCAGAAAATTTAAAAAGTAATGTCTGCAGCATTATAATTACAGCAATCATTTTTAAAATGATTAGTATGTATTTTTTCATTTATGGTTGATTTTCTATTTAGACGAAAAGGTCTAAAAACCCTTACAATATTGGTTTTATCAACAGAAAAAAGTAGTACTTTTACAATCAAATAACTACTAATTACAATCGTTTGAAAAAGAAGTTTATCAAAAGAAACTTTCAAAAACTACTCTTAGAAAAAGAACAGAATAGGGTAGTGTCTACAGATATTATTAAAACTGTAGGTATCATTTCTACAGATGAAATTTCTAATTGGATAGATATTAAAACTGCTGTAGAAGACCATTTCAAAGTTCATAATACAAAGATTTATAGTTATAGGCCTTACAGTAGAAAAGAAGAAGTGTCTTTCAAACATTTCTCAGAAAAAGATTTTAACTGGAAAGGTCAAGTATCACAACCAAATTTTAAGGTATTTATAGAGCAACCTTTCGATTTATTAATTGGTTTTTTCAATAAGAGAAACCTATATGTAGAAAATGCTGTTTTACGATCTAATGCCAAATTTAAAGTAGGTATTTCTAATGTAAATCAGGATTTGTATGACATGGAGATTGCAGTATTACCAAAAAATACCAATCAATTTTTAGAAGAATTAAAAAAATACTTACTAATTCTTAAAAAAGTAGAAAATTAAACTTCAATCTTAAAGTTGTGAATTCTTTATATTCTAAATGAATTGTACAATTTCATATTTGTAAATATTGTAATTTTACCGAGTTAAAAAATGAAACTGATGCAAAAATTTGTTGGTACAGGAGTAGCGTTAATTACGCCCTTTAAGGAAGATTTATCTGTAAATATAGAAGCACTTAAAAAATTAGTGAACTTCAACATTGAAAATGGTACAAATTACTTGGTTATAAATGGCACAACAGGTGAAAGTGCAACTATTACTAAAGAAGAAAAGCAACTTATTATAGATGTAATTATTAAAGAGAACAATAAGAGAGTTCCTTTAGTATTAGGTGTTGGTGGTAATAATACAACAGAGGTTGTAAAAGAACTTAAAACCAGAGATTTTACTGGTATAGATGGTGTTTTGTCTGTAGCTCCTTATTACAGTAAACCAACTCAAGAAGGTTTCTATCAGCATTATAAAGCATTAGCAGAAGCAACAGAATTGCCAATTATCTTATACAATGTTCCTGGCAGAACTGCTAAAAATATGGAACCATCAACAACAATTAGGTTGGCAAACGATTTTGAAAATATTGTAGGAGTTAAAGAAGCTGGTAATATTCAACAACAATACAACAGTCTCTTAAAAGATAAACCAGAAGATTTCTTAATTATTTCTGGAGACGATGATTTAGCATTAGGAGTGGCCTTAGCAGGTGGTTCAGGAGTTATCTCTGTAATTGGTCAGGCTTTTCCAGCTGAATTTTCAAAAATGATTCAATTAGGTTTAGAAGGTAAAAATAAAGAGGCTTATAAAATACACTTTAAGCTTATGGATATTATCGACTATATTTTTGAAGAAAATAATCCTGCAGGAATTAAAACTGTACTACAAGAATTAAATATTTGTGGTAATGACGTGCGTTTACCATTGGTAAAAGCAAGTAGTCAACTGTCAGAAAAGATAGCAAACTACGTAGCTAACTTTTAATTCTTAACAAACTTTTAGTATCTTCTTATTAAAATTTTAAGGCTTTTTGATGCATTATTGCAAGGTAAATTAGCGCAAGAAATTGTGATTGGCTGCAATCTGTAATTTTATGCAATAATTTAACAAAGGTTAAGTTTTATTTTGTTAAAAATAAATGCTTTTATTATCCATAATTAATTACTAATTTTGCAGGATGCAAAAAATTAAAAATTTAGCGTATTTATTGGCTTTAAGTCTTTTATTATACTCTTGTGGTGAATACCAAAAAGTGTTAAATAAAGGTAGTGTAGAAGAAAAATACAAGATGGCCGTAAAAATGTACGAAACAAAAAAGTTTAGCAAGGCATTGCGTTTGTTCGAAAAAGTTACACCAGCTTACAGAGGTAAACCACAAATGGAGCGTATTCAGTTTATGGTTGCACAATCTAATTTTAATGTAAAAAATTACACAACTGCTGGTTATTATTTTGATCGTTTTACAAAAAACTATCCAAGTAGCTCTAAAAACGAAGAGGCTGCTTTTTTATCTGCCTATAGTTACAAACTAGCTTCACCAGTTTCAAGTAAAGACCCTACAGATACAAGAAAAGCATTAGAGTCTTTTCAAATGTTTATCAATAATTATCCAGATTCTGACAAAATAGAAGAAGCAAATCAACACTATAAAGAGTTAAGATACAAGCTACAGAAAAAATATTTTGATATTGCAAAGGTGTATTACACTACCGCAGATTATGATATGAGAAACTATAAAGCAGCTATACAAGCTTTCGATAATTTATTAGCAGATTATTTAGGATCTGAATTTAAAGAAGAAGCTTTGTTTTATAGATTAAAAGCAGCACATGATTTTGTATTAAAGAGTACAGAAAGAAGAAAACCAGAAAGAATTAAAGATGCTATTGAAGCATATGATAAATTAGTAAGAAATTACCCAGAATCTCAGTACTTAGAAGAGGCTAATGAGATGTTGACTACCTTGCAAAAAGAAGATGTAAGAGTGGCTGCATTAATGGCTAAAGTAAAAGAAATAGAAAAAGGTAAGGTTTTAAATAATAATTAATATTATGGATTATAAAGACACAAAAGCAGCTATAAGTACTATTACTTATAACAAGAACGAGATTGAAGCACCTACTGAAAATATCTACGAAGCAATTTCTATAATTGCAAAAAGAGCAAATCAAATCAATTCTGATTTAAAGAAAGAGTTAGTAGATAAATTAGATGAGTTTGCTACTTATAATGATAGTTTAGAAGAGGTTTTTGAAAACAAAGAACAAATAGAAGTTTCTAAATTTTACGAGCGTTTGCCAAAGCCAACTGCAATTGCAGTAGAGGAGTGGTTAAATGATAAAGTATATTACAGAACTCCAGAAGCAGAATAAACCATGTCTGTTTTAAGTGGTAAAAAAATTCTTTTAGGCATTACTGCAGGAATTGCTGCTTACAAAACAGCCAGTTTAGTTCGCTTACTTATAAAATTAGACGCAGATGTTAAAGTAATTATGACACCTGCGTCTAAAGATTTTATAACACCTCTTACACTTACCACACTTTCTAAAAACCCTGTTAATTCTGCTTTTTATGATAAAGAAGATGAAAACGAGGTTTGGAATAATCACGTAGATTTAGGCCTTTGGGCCGATTATTTTTTAATTGCACCTGCAACTGCAAACACACTTTCCAAAATGGCAAATGGTGTTTGTGATAATTTGTTGTTAGCTACATATTTATCTGCTAAATGTCCTGTTTATTTTGCACCAGCTATGGATTTGGACATGTATAAACATCCTTCTACAAAAGAAAGTTTGTCCAAACTTCAATCGTACCAAAATGTAATGATTCCTGCTACTTCTGGAGAATTAGCAAGTGGTTTGGTTGGTGAAGGTAGAATGGCTGAGCCAGAAGATATTGTATCATTCATAGAAAATGATGTACTTTCTAAATTACCATTAAAAGGTAAAAAAGTATTGATTACTGCAGGGCCAACTTACGAGGCTATAGATCCTGTTCGATTTATAGGAAATCATTCTTCAGGTAAAATGGGTTTTGCAATTGCTAAAACTGCTGCTAATTTAGGAGCTGAGGTTTATTTAATTTCAGGGCCAAGTCATCAGAAAATAAAACATTCTTTGGTAAAGAGAATAGATGTGGTTTCTGCTGAAGATATGTATATTGAAGCACATAAGCATTTTGAGGAGGTTGATATTGCTATCTTATCTGCAGCAGTTGCAGATTATAAACCAAAAAATATAGCAGATCAGAAAATAAAAAAGAAAGATACTTCGTTAACTATTGAGCTAGCACCAACAAAAGATATTTTAGCCTCATTAGGTGCTATAAAAAAAGATCAATTTTTAGTTGGCTTTGCATTAGAAACAAATAATGAAGTTGAGAATGCTATTGGCAAAATAAAAAGAAAAAACTTAGATGCCATAGTTTTAAACTCGCTAAAAGATAAAGGTGCTGGGTTTGCAACGAATACAAATAAAATTACTATTATTGATAAAGATTTTAATCAGAAACCATTCGATTTAAAGTCTAAAGATGAGGTTGCTAAAGACATCATCAATGAAATTATACTAAAGTTACATGCGTAAATTAATTCTTCTATTAACCTTGTTTTTTGTGGCATTCAATAGCAATTCGCAAGAATTGAATTGTTTGGTGAAAATAAATTATGAGCAAATTGCAGGTTCAAATAGACAGGTTTTTGTAACCTTAGAAAATGCACTTTCAGAATTTATCAATAAAACAAAATGGACAGAAAGAGTTGTTCAGGCTGAAGAACGAGTAGATTGTGCAATGAATATTATCATCACCTCTAGAAATGATAATACGTTTAATGCAACAATTCAGGTGCAATCATCAAGACCAATTTATGGTTCTAGCTATTTAACACCAATTTTAAATATTAAGGATAACGATTTTACATTTCGTTATAATGAGTTTGATCCTCTAAATTATAACAGAAACGCTTTCGATAGTAATTTAATATCTACCATTGTTTTTTATGTTTACACAATTTTAGGAGTAGATGCAGATACTTTTTCTAAATTTGGTGGCGATTATGAGTTGAAAGAAGCTCAAAATGTGATGTTGCAAGCACAGCAAAGTGGTATTGCATCTTGGCAAAATGTAGTTGGTAAACAAAATAGATATTTATTGATTGATAATTTGTTAGCTCCTAAACTTAAAAAGTATAGAGAGGTGATGTATGATTACCATATAAAAGGGATGGATAATTTTGTGTCGAACAAAGAATTTGCCAAACAAACCATAGAAACTAGTGTGCTCTCTATGGAGCAGTTGTTCAATAAAACAGTGGGTAATTACTTAATTCGAATCTTTTTTGATGCAAAAGCCAATGAAATTGTAAATATATATTCAGATGGCCCAAGAACTAAAAATAGTTCTAATGTTAGTACTACATTAAAAAGAATTTCTCCAAATAATAACGCAAAGTGGAGAAATATTGAATAATATTTTCTTTTAATTTTCTGATATTATTTCACTAATTTTAACCTACAAAAATTAGTAAACTTGCTTACACAACTTTCTATAAATAACTACGCTTTAATCAATCAATTAGCTATTGATTTTTCTTCTGGTTTGTCTATTATAACAGGAGAAACTGGAGCAGGAAAATCTATCTTGTTAGGTGCTTTAGGTTTGGTTTTGGGTAACAGAGCAGATTTATCTTCTTTAAAAGATACTACTAAAAAGTGTGTAGTAGAAGCTAAGGTTGCTATAGAAAGTTACAATTTAATAAGCTTTTTTAATGAAGTTGATTTAGATTACGAAGCAGAAACCATTATAAGAAGAGAAATTTTGCCTTCTGGTAAATCAAGGGCTTTTGTAAACGATACACCAGTAAAGTTAAGTGTGTTAAATGAGTTGAGGGTAAAGTTGATTGATGTTCATTCTCAACATCAAACCATGCAATTATCAGATAATGGTTTTCAATTTACTATTCTTGATGCACTTGCTAAAAATAAGGCTGAATTAGAAAAATATGCTGTTCAATTCAAGAGGCTAAATCAATTAAAGAAAGAATTTCAGGAGTTAGAACAATCTCAAAAAGAGGCCAATCAAAAACATGATTATAATTTGCATTTGTTTAATGAGTTAGATGAAGCAAATTTAAAAGCCGATGAACAAGAAGATTTAGAGGAAAAATTAGAAAAGCTTAATAATATTGAAGATATTAAACTTAATATTTCTGAGGCTTTAGAAATTTCTGAGAATGATGAAATTGGTATTCAAAACTTACTAAACACTTTAGAAAACAGGTTGTCTAAAATCGCGGGTTTTTCTAAAGAATATCAAAACTTATCAGAAAGAGTAACTTCTGTAAAAATTGAGTTTGATGATATTGTTTCTGAATTAGAAAATGCAAATGAAAATGTAGATTTTAATCCGAATGAAATAGAGGAGCTAAATGATAGATTACAGTTAATTTACAACTTGCAGAAAAAGCATTATGTAAATTCAAATCAAGAATTATTAGCTGTTTTAGAAGAATTATCCACTAAAGTTTCTCAAGTCGAAAATGCTGAAGAAACTATTAATAATAAAAAGAAAGAAATTGAAGAAGTCTCTAAAAAGTTAGATGCTATTGCTTCAATCATTTCAAAAAATAGAACCAAGGCTATACCTAATTTAACCAAAGAGTTAGAAACTCTTTTAGCAGATTTAGGTATGGAAAATGCACGTTTTTCAATAAAAGTAAATTCTGGCAAAACTTATTTCGCAAATGGTAAAGATGAACTTTCATTTTTATTTTCGGCAAATAAAGGAGGGAATTTTGGCGAATTAAAAAAAGTAGCTTCTGGTGGTGAATTGTCTAGAATAATGCTTTCTGTAAAGAAGGTGTTGTCTGCAAATACACAGTTACCAACCATTATTTTCGATGAAATAGACACAGGAGTTTCAGGTGAAGTTTCTAACAAAATAGCAGCTATTATGCAGCAGATGAGTAATAATATGCAAGTTATCGCTATTACCCATTTACCACAAATTGCAGCAAAAGGTGTTAATCATTACAAAGTATTTAAGAAAGACGAGAATGGTATTACCACAACAAATTTAAAACAACTTTCTAATGAAGAAAGAGTTGTAGAAATTGCAGAAATGTTAAGTGGTAAAGACATTTCAGATTCAGCTTTAACACATGCCAAAGAGTTATTAAATTAAGTATCTTTGTCTTATCAACTAAAAAATAACCAGTAAATAGAATATTTAGTATTATGTATAATTTATTAAAAGGAAAAAGAGGAATTATTTTTGGAGCTTTAAATGAGCAATCAATTGCTTGGAAAGTTGCTGAAAGAGCACATGAAGAAGGTGCAACTTTCGTTTTAACAAATGCACCAATTGCTTTAAGAATGGGCGAGTTAAATGCTTTAGCAGAAAAAACAAATTCTCAGGTTATAGGAGCAGATGCAACATCTATGGATGATTTAAACAATCTAGTAGAAAAGTCTATGGAGATTCTTGGAGGTAAAATAGACTTTGTTTTACATTCAATTGGTATGTCTGTAAACGTGCGTAAAGGAAAACATTATACAGATCCTAAATACGATTTCACTACAAAAGGTTGGGATATTTCAGCAGTATCTTTTCATAAAGTAATGAATGTTTTATACAACAAAAATGCCATGAGTGAGTGGGGTTCTATTGTAGCTTTAACATATATGGCAGCTCAAAGAGTATTTCCAGATTATAATGATATGGCAGATAATAAAGCATATTTAGAGAGTATTGCACGTAGTTTTGGGTACTTCTTTGGTAGAGATCACAAAGTTCGTGTAAACACAATTTCTCAATCACCAACACCTACTACTGCAGGAAGTGGAGTAAAAGGTTTTGATGGTTTTATAGAGTATGCAGAAAAAATGAGTCCATTGGGTAATGCAACTGCTTTAGAATGTGCTGACTATACTATTACTATGTTCTCAGATTTAACTAAAAAAGTAACTTTACAAAACTTGTTTCATGATGGAGGTTTCTCTAACATGGGTGTAAGCGATCCTGTAATGGATAAATTTGTAGGCGAAGAATAAGGGTTTTGTAAGAAGCAATTTCCTGCTTTTACTACTCGCTTTTTTCGTACCTCAAAAGAGCTCAAACAAAACGTTCAATCAGGGCTAAACCTGTTTGCCAACAATTGTAAAATATTAAAATGCAAATCTTATTTAGGTTTGCATTTTTTGTATTTTTACAAGAACTACAAAAGTAAAACCAGTTATCATTGCAGCATTCTAATATTAACTTTTCTATTATTATTCCAGTTTACAATCGTCCAAACGAAATAGAAGAATTGTTGGCGAGTTTGGCAAAGCAAAATTTTAATCAAGATTTTCAAGTGCTAATTATAGAAGATGGTTCAGATAAAAAAAGCGATGTAATTGTAGAAAGTTATCAGACAAAACTTAACATAGAATATTTTTACAAAGAAAACACAGGAGCAGGAGCTAGCAGAAACTTTGGTATGCAAAAAGCATCAGGAAATTATTTTATCATCCTAGATTCAGATGTTATTTTACCTGAGCAATATTTAACTGAGGTTCATAAAGCCTTACTCAAAAATTATACAGATGCTTTTGGTGGGCCAGATGCTGCTCATAAAAGTTTTACCTATTTACAAAGGGCAATCAATTACTCTATGACCTCTTTATTAACTACAGGTGGCATTCGTGGTAAAAAACAGGCTGTTGGTAAATTTCAGCCTAGAAGTTTTAATTTTGGAATATCAAAATTCGCTTTCACCAAAACCGCTGGTTTTTCTAAAATGAAGAATGGAGAAGATATCGATTTAACCTTTAGGCTTTGGGAAAATGGTTTTAAAACTCAACTTATAGAAAGTGCTTACTTATTTCATAAAAGAAGAAGTTCTTTACAACAATTCTTTAAACAAACCTTTGGTTTTGGAACAGCAAGACCAATTTTAAATGCTAAGTTTCCTTCTACTTCAAAAATAACCTACTGGTTTCCTAGCCTATTTATTTTAGGCTTTGCTTTTAGTATTGTTTTAGTCTTATTTGGTAATCTGTATTTATTTAGTTTTTACTATTTATACTTCATAGCACTCTTGCTAGACGCCACTTGTAAAAACGGATTTATAGTTGGTTTTTTAGCTATATTTACTTCACTAACTCAGTTTATGGGTTATGGTTTAGGATTTTTAAAGTCTAAATTTTTTATCAGTAACTAACATTTAATCAAATTAATAAGTGGCAATGCAATTTCATAAAAATATCATTTTTATTTTAGTGCTTGTACATTTTCTGGTTTATCAAAATGCGCAAACTCAAAAGCCTTTTAAACATGTAGAAAGTAAAATTGGTTTTCAAAATTTAAAAGAAAATAATGGAGTTTCTGTGGCCGATTTTGATGGTGATTATGATTTAGATGTTTTTGTTGTTTCTGTTTGGAAAGATGAAGCAGGTAATCAAACCACCCAAAGTAAACTATTTCGAAATAATGGTAATGGTTCTTTTACAGATGTTACTTTTGGGTCTGGCTTAGAGAATTTGTTGCCAACCGAAGATTTAGACGCCACTTATGATAATTTTCTTGGTTTAAAAGGTTATAAATTTGGAGCTTTTTGGGGAGATTATGATAATGATGGTGATCCTGATATTTTCTTCACGTATTTATCTAAAGTGCAGTTATTTGAAAATATAGGCGATGGAAAATTCCAAGAGGTTACAGATATAGCAGGTATCACTAAAATAAACGATTGTGAAAATACAGGCGCAGTTTGGTTTGACTATGATAATGATAGCTTTTTAGATTTATATGTAGTAGACTGGAAAGGCTGCAATACCAATACCTTATATCATAACAATGGTAATGGAACCTTTACAAATGTAACTGCATCAACCAATATTATCACACAAATAGATTTACCTGGTTATACACCCTTTCCTTTCGATTTTAATAACGATGGTTTTATGGATCTTTATATCACGAACGATCTTCGAAAACAGAATCAGTTATTTATCAATAATAATGGACAATCTTTTACAGAAGCTGCTACAAATTATGGCTTAGAAGCTAATTTTAATGATATGGGCATTGCCATTGGCGATTATGATAAAGATGGTTATTTTGATTTTTACGTTACAACTATTGCAAATAATTCGCTTTTAAAAGGTAATGAAAACAACACTTATACGAATGTTGCAGAAAATTTATTAATAAACAATACTAACTTTTCTTGGGGAACAAAATTTGGCGACTTTGATTTAGATGGTGATGAGGATTTAATCGTTGTAAATGGATTTAAGAATTCCAGCGAAGTAGAATATAACAACGTGTTTTTTGAAAATAATACAGTAGATAATGAGGTGGTTTTTTCTACTACTCAAATAACAGGAATTGAAGATTTAACTGTAAGTGTAGAGGTATTAGATTTTGATTACGATTTTGATGGTGATTTAGATTTAATCGTAACCAACTCAGATCGAAATACTTATTTCTACGAAAACACAACTAGAGATGCTTCTAACTTTAATTTAACAAAATGGTTTCAGTTAAGTTTAGAGGGTACAATATCAAATAGAGATGCAATAGGTACAAAAATCACCTTAATTACAGATGAAGATACTTATATTCGATATTATTCAGGAGTAGGTTTTCTGGGTCAAAGTTTAAAACCTGTTCATTTTGGTTTAGATGATGCAACAAAAATTAATCAGCTGATTATAAACTGGCCTTCAGGTCACGTAGATTCTTATTCTAATTTAGAACTAAATACTTTTGGTAAGGCTATAGAGAATGATTCTTATGCAAAACTTAACATACAACCAGCGATTAAAGTTTCTGGTTGTACAGATGTAAATTCGTGTAATTATAATCCTCAGGCAACCATTAATGATGGCTCTTGCAAGTATTTGGAAGTAGCAGATGAAATTAGTGGAAATACTACACCAGCTTATTTTAGCAAAGAAACCTATAGTTTTAGCACCTCTAATGGTGCAGATATTTCTTGGCAAGTTGATGGAGGAGAAATACTAAGTGGTCAAGGAACTTCAGAAATAGTAGTTCAATGGCAATTTCAAACTGGAGGAAAAGTAAGTTTAGGATTAGCTTCAGAATCTTGTAAAAGTCAAGAGGTAACTAAAGCAATCATTTTAAGTTTACAAAACCTTGCAGAAAATAAATCAATAGCGCGTATTTGGAATGAAGCTTTGTTAGAGGCAATTAGAGGAGATTTTGCAAGGCCAACAATACATGCTCGTAATTTGTTTCATGTAAGTGTTGCTATGTTTGATGCTTGGGCAATTTATAGTGACAAAGCAACTCCATATTTAATGGGCAATAATGTAAATGATTTTACTAGTAATTTAAATGATTTTACACCAAATGAATCCATTGAAGCTTCAAGAAAAAAAGCAATAAGTTATGCAGCTTATCGCGTATTAAGTTATCGCTTTAAAAATTCTCCAAGCCATAATACAACTCAACAAAAGTTAAATGATTTGATGAGTCAACTTAATTTTGATATTAATTATACCGATATTAATTATGAAGATGGCAATGCAGCTGCATTAGGTAATTACATTGCAGAAACTATAATTAGTTATGGCAATCAAGATGGTTCTAATGAGTTGGCAAATTTTGAAAATCAATTTTATGAACCTGTGAATAATCCCTTGGTTCCTGAAACTCCTGGAAATTCAGAATTATCAGATCCTAACAGATGGCAAACATTAAGTTTAGACACTTATATAGATCAAAGTGGGAATTTAATTGAGGGTGATGTCATAGATTTCTTGAGTCCTGAATGGGGTGTAGTTGCGCCATTTTCTTTAGAGAATGAAGATAAAAAAGTGATATTTAAAAACAATAATAATTATACGTTGTATCATGATATTTCTGCTCCACCATTATTAGATGAGAATGATTTGGTTTCCTCCAATCACTATAAAAACGGATTTACGCAAGTCGCAATTTGGGGAAGTCATCTAGACCCAAATGATAATGTAATGTGGGATATTTCTCCAAAATCGATAGGTAATTTATCTTCAAATAATTTCCCAGATTCTTATTCGAATTACGATAATTTTTACAAACGATTTTTAGGTGGTGATAGTAGTGAAGGTCACAATACAAATCCAATTACGAACGAAATCTATGAAACTCAAGTTGTACCTAGAGGAGATTACACAAGAGTTTTAGCTGAATTTTGGGCAGATGGTCCTGACTCAGAAACACCTCCTGGACATTGGTTTACCATTTTAAATGAAGTAAATGATCATGACTTATTAGTTAAAAAAATAGCAGGTGAAGGAGAAGAATTGTCCCATTTAGAATGGGATGTAAAATCGTATTTTGTTTTAGGAGGTGCCATGCATGATGCAGCAATTGCAGCTTGGAGTTTAAAAGGGTATTATGATTATATAAGACCAATTTCTGCTATCAGATATTTGGCAGATTTAGGTCAAAGTTCTGATGAGAACTTGCCAAATTATAATCCACAAGGAATTTTATTAGAACCAGGATTTATTGAGTTGGTTAAAGAAGATGATGCATTGGCTTTGCGTAATCCAGAAAATATTAATAAAATTAAATTATATACTTGGAGAGGTCATGATGAAATTACGAACACTAACACAGACAAAGCTGGTGTTGGTTGGATTTTAGCTGAAAATTGGTGGCCTTATCAAAGACCAAGCTTTGTTACTCCGCCTTTTGCAGGTTTTGTTTCTGGACATTCTACATTTTCAAGAGCTGCTGCAGAAGTACTAACTCTTTTTACTGGAGATGCTTTTTTTCCAGGAGGAATGGCCGAATTTATAGCAAAAAAGAATGAATTCTTAGTGTTTGAGCAAGGCCCTTCTGTTGATGTAAAATTGCAATGGGCCACTTATAGAGATGCTTCAGATCAATGTAGTTTATCTCGCATTTGGGGAGGAATTCATCCTCCTGCAGATGATATTCCTGGTAGATTAATAGGTGAAAAAGTAGGTGTACAAGCATTTAATTTTGCTTTGCCTTATTTTGACAAAAATGTTCTGGCATTAGATGATAATGTTATGGATTTGGTAAGTAAGGTTTTTCCAAATCCAGCAAATAAACAACAAGAATTAATAGTTACAAATACTTCAAATGAAGACGAGTTTTATTTAGTTGATGTAAGTGGTAGAGTTATTAATATTCAGCAAAATTTTATTGTGATGAATAATCAAACTAAAATCAATTTGTCTAAAATTGCTAGTGGTATTTATATGCTTACGAATACCAAAGGCAAATCGTTCAAAATTATCGTTCAATAAATCTCAAAAAAATCACTATTTAAGTTTTTTTAGAGTTTAAATTTTAAGATTCATTTTTGTTATCTTGTGAGAATCTTAAAAATCATTTCTTAGAATGAAACTACAATCGGTATTTTATTTTATTCTGATAGCGTTATTATCTTGCCAGAATAAAAATTCTAACGCTACAATCTCCCAAGATAAATCACTCATTTCTTATGTAAATCCGTTTATTGGTACAGGTGGTCATGGACATACATATCCAGGAGCTACATTACCTTTTGGAATGATGCAATTATCTCCAGATACAAGATTAGATGGTTGGGATGGTTGTTCTGGTTACCATTATTCAGATGATGAAATTTATGGTTTTTCACATACACACTTAAGTGGAACAGGTGTTTCTGATTATGGAGACGTTTTGTTAATGCCAACAAATGAAATGATTTTTAATAATGGCGCAGATGGTAATAAAGGTTATAAATCAAAATTTTCTCACGAAAATGAAATTGCTGAACCTGGCTTTTATAAAGTGCTATTAGAAGATACTAATATTAATGTGGAGCTAACTATTTCTAGACGAAGTGGAGTGCATAAATACCAATTTCCAGATTCAAGCAATAACTATATAATACTCGATTTAGAACACAGAGATGAATTATTAGCACATAATATCACTCAAGTTACACCGAAAGTAATTCAGGGTTTTAGGCACTCTAAAGCATGGGCTAGCAATCAAAAGTTATTCTATTATATAGAGTTGTCTCATGAGTTTGAATTGGTATATGAAGACAATCAAAAACAGTCAAAAGCTGCATTAAAAATAAACAACCCTAAAAATGAAACTGTTTTTGTAAAAATCGGAATTTCTGCAGTTGATAGTAAAGGTGCTAAGCAGAATTTAGAGGCTGAAATAGGAAATAAAAATTTTGAACAAGTTAAAAAAGAAGCTCAAGATATTTGGGAGCAGCAATTGCAGAAAATTGAAGTGATAGATAATAATGAAGATTATAAAACCAATTTTTATACTTCTATGTATCATGTGGCTCTAGCTCCAAATTTATATCAAGACGTAGATGGGAGGTATAGAGGAATGGATTTAAATATTCACAAAACAAATGACTTTGAGTATTATACCGTATTTTCTTTGTGGGATACTTACAGAGCAACACATCCTTTATATACTATCATAGAACAAGAAAAAACCAATCATTTTATAAATACGTTTTTAGCAAAATATGATGAAGGTGGCATTATGCCAATTTGGGATTTATCCGCAAATTATACAGGTTGTATGATAGGTTATCATGCAGTACCTGTTATAGCAGATGCTTATTTAAAAGGCATTAGAAATTATGATGTAGAAAAAGCGTTTACTGCAATGAAACATTCTGCAAATCAAGATAAATTGGGGTTGCAATACTATAAAGAATTTGGTTTTATCCCTGTAGAAAATGAGTCGGAGTCCGTTTCTAAAACCTTAGAATATGCTTATGATAATTGGTCTATTGCAAAAATGGCTGAAAGTATGGGTAAGGATAAAGATTACCAAACATTTTTAGAAAGAGCTCAATACTACAAAAATGTTTACGATCCAGAATCGCAATTTATGCGTGGTCGATTTAGAAACTCATGGTTCTCTCCTTTTGATCCTTATGAAGTAAATTTTAATTATACAGAAGCAAATGCTTGGCAATATAGTTTTTATGTTCCTCAAGATATTACTGGTTTTATAAAATTGATTGGAGGTAAAAACCAGCTAGAAAGTAATTTAGATAAATTATTTTCTGCCAACCAAAATACTTCTGGTAGCCATCAAGCAGATATTACAGGTTTAATTGGGCAATATGCACATGGTAATGAACCTAGTCATCACATGGCTTACTTATATAATTTTGTAAATAAACCTTCTAAAACTCAAGAGAAAGTCAATCAAATTTTAACGGAATTGTACACAAATTCACCTGATGGAATTTCTGGTAATGAGGATTGTGGACAAATGAGTGCTTGGTATATTTTTTCATCTATGGGCTTTTATCCTGTAACTCCAGGTGCTAATGAATATATTATTGGTACACCAATATTTGAAAAATCCACAATACATTTAGAAAATGGAAAATCGTTTACGGTTGAAGCAAAAAATAAATCCGAAGAAAATATTTACATTCAATCTGCCACTTTAAATGGAGAAGATTATTTGTATTCATATTTAAATCATCAAGATATTATGAACGGAGGTAAATTAGTGTTTACAATGACAAATACGCCTTCTGATTGGGCTACAAATGATAAGCATATTCCTTCTACAGCTATCAATGATCATTTAATAGTAACTGCACCTTTTATTGAAAAAGGAGCTATTGCTTTTAAGGAAAGTACTAGTATTACTTTGGCAAATGTAGATAAAGAAGCTTCTATTTTTTATAGAGTGGGTTACAAAGGAGGATATAAAAAATACAAGAATTCCATTTTGATTGATAAAGGAATTTCATTGTATGTCTATGCTGAAAAAAATGGAGTAAAAAGTGCCACAGTTAGAACCGGTTTTTACAAAATAGATCCGAATATTAAAATAGATTTAAAATCGGAATATGCAAATCAATACAATGCAGGTGGAGACAACGCTTTAATTGATGGTGTGTTGGGTGCAGAAGATTTTAGAACTGGAACTTGGCAAGGTTATTTCGATACGGATTTAGTTGCTGTGGTTGATCTTGGCAAAGTAAAAAATAATGATGGTAGAATTAAAGTACAGTTTTTAGAAGATCAAAAAAGTTGGATTTTCCTACCAACTAAAATTACTTGTTTCGTCTCAGAAGATGGTATAAATTATGCTTCTTTGGGTGAATTTGATATTGATGTTGAAGAACAAAAAGATAGAAGTATAAAAGGATATACATTTTATTATCCAAAGAATTCAAAAGTTAGATACGTAAAGTTAGTTGCAAATAAGTTAGGAGCACTTCCAAAATGGCATTTAGGAGCAAAACATAATGGAAAAAGTTGGTTGTTTGTGGATGAAATTCAATTTAAATAAAAAATGAAAAGAAGAAATTTTATAAAAAAAGCATCTGCTACAGGCTTAGGTTTGGCTACTGTTTCATCATCAATCTTAAATTTTGATAGAAAAGAGTTTAGAAAAAATAAATCTGCAGTAATAAAACCCTTGGTAATTGCAACTTGGAGAACTGATTTGGCTGTAGAAACTGCAGCTGAAGTTTTAGAAAAAGGGGGTTCTGCTTTAGATGCTGTTGAGCAAGGTTGTAGAATAGAAGAGGCTAATGAAAAAAATCAAACAGTTGGTTTGGGAGGTTTACCTGATAGAGATGGAAATGTAACTCTAGATGCCTGTATTATGGATGCTAAAGGAGGTTATGGGTCTGTTTTGGGTATAAAAAATATAAAGCATGTAATTTCTGTAGCTAGAAAAGTTATGGAGGAAACACCTCATGTTATGCTGGTTGGAGAAGGAGCAGAACAATTCGCAGTAAGTAAAGGTTTTAAAAGAGAAAATTTGCTAACCGAAAAATCTAAAAAAGATTGGAAGAAATGGAAAGAAAAATCGGAATACAAACCAATTATTAATATTGAAAATCACGATACAATAGGGATGTTAGCTTTAGATAAAGAAGGTAATATTTCTGGAGCCTGCACCACAAGTGGTTTGGCTTATAAAATGGCTGGTAGAGTAGGAGACTCACCAATAATTGGTGGTGGTTTGTTTGTAGATAATGAAGTTGGTGGAGCTGCTGCTACTGGTTTAGGTGAAGAGGTTTTAAAAACTGTTGGAAGCTTTCTTATTGTAGAATTAATGAGGCAAGGTAAAACGCCTCAAGAAGCTTGTGAAGAGGCTATAGGCAGAATTGTAAATAAACCTGGTAAAAACTATAAAGATTTTCAAGTTGGTTATATTGCAGTAAATAAAATGGGAGAAACAGGTGCTTATTCAATTCATGAATGGTTTAGTTACAATGTTTATAAAGACAAATTAAACCAAAATATAAAGTCAGATTTTTTCAATAAAGTTTAAAACTATTCTATGTCAGCCTCAACTAAATCTTATAAAAGTGCTTTTATTTTTTTAACTACCTTGTTTTTTCTTTGGGGTTTTATCACAGTTTTAGTAGATAGTTTAGTGCCAAGATTAAAGGATGTTTTTGAAATTTCATATGCAAAAACAGTTTTAATTCAGTTTGCTTTTTTTACAGCCTTCTTCGTTTTTTCATTACCTGCAGGTTTTATTTTATCAAAAATTGGTTACAAAAAAGGAATTGTTTTTGGTTTACTTACAATGGCCTTGGGTTGTTTATTATTCTATCCTGCTTCAGAATATAGAAATTTCACCATTTTTTTAATTGGTTATTTTACATTGGCTGGTGGTATAACAGTGTTGCAAGTAGCAGCAAATCCTTATGTAGCTTTACTGGGTAATGAAGAAGGGGCAAGTAGTAGATTAAATTTATCGCAAGCATTTAATTCTTTAGGAACCACAATTGCACCCATTATTGGGGCATTGTTTTTATTAAGTGATTCTGTAAAATCATCTACAGAGATAGCCATTTTAAGCGATTTGGAGAAGAGTAACTATTATATAGCTGAAGCTGAAACTGTGCAAACACCATTTTTTATAATAGCACTATTTATAATCGTTTTGGCTATAATCTTTGCATTTATAAAACTACCTAAAGTTATGCAAGAGTCACCAAAAGGTGGTTATTTCACTTTGCTAAAGAATAAAATGATGTTAATGGGGGCATTAGGCATATTTGTTTATGTGGGTGCTGAAGTTGCTATTGGTAGTTTTTTAGTAAATTATTTTGATACTATGAATTTGGCAACAGTTGTTTCTCAGAATGAAACAATGATGGGCATTGCAAATACAATTGCGAGTGTTTTTAATAAATCGTTTTCTGAAGCAGATCCGAAGTCATTATTAGGAATTTTTGTGATTTTTTATTGGGGAGGAGCAATGATTGGTAGATTCATAGGGGCTTATCTAACTAAAATTTTAGCTCCTGGTAAAGTGTTAGCCATTTTTGCAGGCTTTGCAATTACCCTGATTTTTATCTCAATTAATACAGTAGGCTTACTTTCTATGTGGTCTATTTTGACTGTTGGTTTATTTAATTCGATAATGTTTCCAACTATTTTTACGTTAAGTATAGAAGGTTTAGGAGATTTAAAAGCCCAAGCATCTGGTTTGTTATGTATGGCAATTGTGGGTGGTGCAATTATTCCTTTTGCCTTTGGTAGCTTAATAGATAATTATGGTTTTAAAACAGCGTTTATTTTGGCTATTATCTGTTATGCCTATATTTTATTCTATGGTAGATTTAAGGGTAAAAACTTAGTCACTAAAAATTTATAAAAGTGATACATGCAGTTGCAATTAAAGCTACAATGAACATAATAATTCTAGATTTCTTTAAGTTTCTTTTTTTTGATAAAACATAAATACTAACTAAAACTGAAAGAAATAGATAAATCATTTGTTGATTAAAACTACTAAAAGGGATTATAAAATAGTAGATTCCTAAAAGGACGAATGGCAATAAGTTGAAGATTTTCTTATTCATATTTCAAATATAATAAGAAAAACCCAAAACGTAATCGTTTTGGGTTTTTCTATTTAATTACAAGTACTACTTGCTATTTTTTCTGTTGTCTTGCTTGCTGCTCTTGTGCTTGTTTCATTGCAGCATCAATTCTTTGTCTGAATTTGCTTTTTGCTTTTTCAGGACGTTTTTTATTCTCTTCTATTTGAGCATGAATCTTTTCTTCATCAATTACATAGTTCTTAATTACTAACATAATAGAGATAGTTAATAAGTTAGAAATAAAGTAATACAAACTTAATCCACTTGCATATCTATTAAAGAAAATTAACATCATAATAGGTGAGAAGTAAATCATGTATTTCATCATTTTACTCATATCTGGCATTCCTTCTTGAGTAGGTGCTTGCATATTAGCTTGCTGACTTTGGTTCATTCTCATGTAAAAGAAAATAGCAATAGAAGCTAAAATTGGAAATAAACTTACATGGTCTCCATAAAACGGAATTTCGAAAGGAAGATTAAATATTACATCATAAGATGATAAATCTGGCGCCCATAAAAAGCTTTCTTGACGTAAAGCAATGTTTGTTGGAAAAAACTTAAATAATGCAAAGAATATCGGCATTTGTAATAATGCAGGTATACAACCAGACATCATATTTACTCCTGCTTTTCTTTGAATCGCCATTGTTTCTTGCTGACGTTTCATAGCATTTTCTTTACCAGGATATTTTTTATTTAGCTCTTGTAATTCAGGTCTTATCACCTTCATTTTTGCACTAGATAAATAAGATTTATAAACTAATGGAGACATTAAAATACGAACAACAATAGTCATCAGAATAATAATTAAACCGTAATTAGTTAAGAAACCTTCTAAAAGATTAAATACAGGATAAAATACGTTTCTGTTTAAGAATCCAAAAATACCCCAACCTAAATCTGCAGTTTCGTCTAAATCTGTGCCTTCAAAAGTTTTTAATAAATTATAATCACTTGGGCCATAGAACCATTTCATGTTATAATTTAATTCCCCACCTGTTAAAGCTAAAGGAGTTTTTAATTCATATCTTTTTGTAAAAACGGTATCTAATTTTTCGTCTTCAACTAAATCTGAAGAGGTTACAGTTGCATTGTTAAAAGGTGTGTCTGTTAACAAGTTAGACATGAAAAAGTGCTGTTTATAAGCAACCCAATCTATATCATTGGCAATTTCTGTATTACCTGCATTTAAATACTCAACTTCATCTTCACTTTTATAATAGTAGTAAGAATACATGGTATTCTCTGTCTTTAAACTTCTTTCGTGTCTAAAACCATCTAAAGTCCAATCTAAGTTGATAGGATTAGATGAATTAAATACGCCATCTAAACCTTGTGATCTTATAGAAAAATCAACAAAATAATCATCTGGTTTTACTTCGTATCTGTATTCTAAATATTGACTATCAGAAACCTTTAATTTCATAGATAGCACTGTGTTTTCTCCACTATTTGTTAAAGAAGGTTCAAAGAATAAATCTTTAGTATTTAAAATTCTATTGTCTGTAGTTCCAAAATTGATATTGAAAGAGGCATTATTATCCTTAATCATATATAATGGAAGTGAATCATAAGTTTGGTAATTTTTTACCAAAGCTTTTACAATTTGTCCACCTTTGTTATCAATAGTTAATTTTACCAAACTATTTTCAATTACAGTAGTGCCTTCTTTACCATTTAATGCACTTTGTGCAAAAGCACCTAATTTATTTTGTAAAGCAATTTGTTTTAAAGAATCATTTTCAAAAACTGGTGCTGCAATGTTTTTGGTGTTTTCCTTGTCATTATTTGAAGTAGTTTCTACAATTTCTTGTGGTTGTTGCTCTTCCAATTCTTCTGGCTTGTTGGTATTAAAGTACCACAACAAAATTCCTGCAAGAAGAATCATTCCTATAAAAGAATTGTAATCGAATTTTTTTTGTTCCATGTGTAAATTAAAATGTCAGTTTGTCACTTTAGCAAGATATATTCTTGTATTAAACGCGACAAATGTAGTTAAAAAGCAGATTTTTGATTGATTTTCTACTCTTAAATAATATACTTTTTAATAGTTCAATTAGTGTTCCACTTTAAAAAGAAGTTTATCAAAACCCTATTTTTTAGATTGTTTTAAAGCAGCTTTAATGAAATCTACAAATAAAGGATGAGGTTTCAATACTGTACTTTTGTATTCAGGGTGATATTGAACACCTACAAACCAAGGATGATTTTCTAATTCAACAACTTCTACCAAACCTGTTTTAGGGTTAATACCAGTAGCCTTTAAACCAGCACTTTCCATTTGTTCTAAATAGGTGTTGTTAAACTCATATCTATGTCTGTGTCTTTCGCTAATCAATTCAGATTGATAAGCATCGTAAACCTTAGATCCTTTCTTAATTTCACAATCCCAAGCTCCCAAACGCATTGTGCCACCTTTGTTGGTTACATTTTTTTGGCTATCCATTAAGTTAATAACAGGATGTTTAGCACTTTTATTCATTTCAGATGAACTAGCACCTTCTAAATTAAGTACGTTTCTTGCAAATTCAATGACAGACATTTGCATACCTAAGCAAATACCAAAAAACGGAATATTGTTTTCTCTAGCGTATTTAACCGCCTTTATTTTACCTTCAATTCCTCTATCTCCAAAACCAGGAGCAACTAAAATTCCGTTTAAACCTGCTAATTTTTTTTCAACAGATTTAGGAGATAAACTTTCTGAATGAATCCATCTTACTTTAACCTTAGTTTCGTTAGATGAGCCAGCATGTATAAATGCTTCTGTAATCGATTTATAAGAATCTTGTAATTCTATATATTTCCCTATTAAACCTATTTCTACCTCAGACTTTGGGTTTTTATGTTTCTGTAAAAAGCTATTCCAAGTTTTTAAAGCAGGTTTCTTTTTAGATTCTAATTGTAGTTTATTTAAAACCACTTCATCTAATCCTTCATTCAGCATTAAATTAGGAACATCATAAATTGTTTCTGCATCAATAGACTGTATAACGTCTTCTTTTTTAACATTACAGAATAAAGCCAGTTTACGTTTAATGTCATCAGAAATTTCATGTTCTGTTCTACATACTAAAATATCTGGGCTAACTCCACTTTGCATTAACATTTTAACAGAATGCTGTGTAGGTTTTGTTTTTAATTCACCTGCAGCAGCTAAATAAGGCACTAAGGTTAAGTGAATTACAATTGCGTTTTCTTCGCCTTTTTCCCAAAGCATTTGTCTTACAGACTCTACATAAGGTAAAGATTCTATATCACCTACAGTTCCACCAATTTCTGTAATAACAATGTCATACTCACCAGTTTCGCCTAAAAGTTGAATTCTACGTTTAATTTCATCAGTTATATGTGGAATTACTTGTACTGTTTTTCCTAAAAACTCTCCTTTGCGCTCTTTGTTAATTACAGATTGATAAATTCTACCTGTAGTAACATTATTGGCTTGAGAAGTTGGTATGTTTAAATAACGCTCATAATGACCTAAGTCTAAGTCAGTTTCAGCACCATCATCAGTAACATAACATTCTCCATGTTCATATGGGTTTAATGTTCCTGGATCAATATTAATATAAGGGTCTAATTTTTGAATCGTTACAGAAAAGCCTCTTTCTTGCAATAGTTTTGCTAATGAAGCAGCTATAATTCCTTTTCCAAGTGATGAAGTTACGCCTCCTGTTACAAAAACGTATTTAGTATTGTGCATGGTTCTTTTAGGTTTGGGCAAAAGTACTAACTCTGCTTTTTATCTCAAATAAAAAGATGCATAATTGTAAAAAATAATTTAGAATAACTTTTGATGCTTTATGCACATGAAAAAAGTACTATTATTTTGTGTTATTATAATATTTAGTGGCTGTTCAATTTTATTTCCCAATCACTTTGAAAGAAAATCTGCAAATTATATTTTAGAAGATCTTTGGGTAACATCAACCTTAGATTACAATAAAAATGTAAAATATCTCATAAATAGCACTCAAGAAAATTATTTGGCAAAAAGCACTGACGGCTATAACGAGTATGTAATAGATTTCTTTAAAGAAGAGTTTAAAAATCAACCTTACCTGAAAGGAAAGTATAAAGATGCCAATGGCAAAATTATCATTCCCTTAAAACTTGACTATCATCCGACTCAAGAATATTTAAAGATTATAAAGCAAACTACAGATATCGATTATTTAGTTTTAACAAAAATATTAGGTGCAGAGCAAATCAATAAATCTAATGATGCAAGATATCATGGTTTAAAATTTCAAAGTAATTTATTAGCTGGTTCTGTTGTGTTTTTGAAAATTATAGATCTAAAAAACAATACAACACCTATAGAAATACAATGTCAAGGTTCTGTTTATGATAGCGCAAATTTTAATTTTGATACAAATTCATATGAAGATGATGGTAAAATTGCCACATACAAAAGCGAAGAACAGCTGATTAAGAAGTGTTTTAAGCGAATTTTTAGAAGGATTAAATAATTTTCTATTTTTTTTCAAATAGTATTTGTCAAAAATAAAAACAGTTGTATATTTGCACACGCTTTTAATAAGGTGATAATCTTATAGCGAAAAGAAAATAATTAAGAAGATTTTTAAAAATACAGATAATGCCAAAAAGAACGTATCAACCATCAAAGAGAAAGAGAAGAAACAAACACGGTTTCATGGAAAGAATGGCTTCTGCTAATGGTAGAAAGGTATTAGCACGTAGAAGAGCTAAAGGAAGAAAGAAATTATCTGTTTCATCTGAAGCTAGACCAAAAAGATAAATGATTAACAATTGTTAATATATTAGGTGTTACTTTTTTAAGTAACACCTTTTTTTATACCCAAACCCTAACTATTTTTGTAAAACTAATAAATACAACAACTTACAATGCCAAAAAGAAAAGACCTCAAATCAATTTTAATTATAGGATCTGGACCTATTGTTATTGGTCAAGCTTGTGAATTCGATTATTCTGGTTCACAATCTTTACGTTCTTTAAGAGAAGATGGTATAGAAACCATTTTAATTAACTCGAATCCTGCAACAATTATGACAGACCCATCTATGGCTGATCATGTGTATTTGTTGCCACTAACTACCAAGTCTATTATCCAAATTTTAAAAGAGCATCCTCAAATTGATGCTGTTTTACCAACAATGGGTGGACAAACTGCATTAAACCTATGTATTGAAGCAGATGACAAAGGTATTTGGTCAGATTTTAACGTAAAAATGATTGGTGTTGATATTAATGCCATTAATGTCACAGAAGATAGAGAGCAGTTTAGAGAATTAATGGGAAATATTGGGGTAGCAATGGCTCCTCAAGAAACAGCAACATCTTTCTTAAAAGGTAAAGAAATTGCACAACGTTTTGGTTTTCCTTTAGTAATACGTTCTTCGTATACCTTAGGAGGTGCAGGTGCATCTATAGTGTATAATCCAGAAGATTTTGATGAGTTATTAAGTAGAGGTTTAGAAGCATCACCAATTCATGAGGTGATGATTGACAAAGCCATGATGGGTTGGAAAGAGTATGAATTAGAGCTGTTAAGAGATAAGAATGATAACGTTGTTATTATTTGTTCTATAGAAAATATGGATCCTATGGGTATTCATACAGGAGATTCTATTACAGTTGCTCCTGCAATGACTTTATCAGACAAAACTTATCAAAAAATGCGTGATATGGCAATTCATATGATGCGTTCTATTGGTGATTTTGAAGGCGGTTGTAATGTACAATTTGCAGTTTCTCCAGATGAGAAGGAAGAAATTATTGCAATTGAAATTAACCCAAGGGTTTCTCGTTCGTCTGCATTAGCCTCTAAGGCAACAGGTTACCCTATTGCAAAAGTTGCTACAAAATTAGCTATTGGGTATACTTTAGATGAATTAGAAAACGGAATTACAAAATCTACATCAGCATTATTTGAGCCTACTTTAGATTACGTAATCGTAAAAATTCCACGTTGGAACTTTGATAAATTTGAAGGTTCAGACAGAACTTTAGGTTTACAGATGAAAGCTGTAGGTGAAGTTATGGGTATTGGACGCTCTTTTCAAGAAGCATTGCACAAAGCCACTCAATCTTTAGAAATAAAAAGAAATGGTTTAGGAGCAGATGGTAAAGGGTATACCAACTACAATCAAATTATAGAAAAATTAACCAACGCAAGTTGGGATAGAGTTTTTGCAATTTACGATGCAATTGCAATGGGAATTCCTCTAAGTAAAATTTACGATATCACTAAAATAGACATGTGGTATTTAAAACAATATGAAGAGTTATTTCAGCTACAAAAAGAAATTTCTACTTATACAATAGATACTATAGAAAGAGATTTATTATTAGAGGCAAAGCAAAAAGGATATGGAGATAGACAAATAGCACATATGCTAGAATGTCTAGAAAGTGAAGTGTATAGCAAAAGAGAAGAACTTAAAATTCAAAGAGTTTATAAGTTAGTAGATACTTGTGCTGCCGAATTTACTGCAAAAACACCTTACTACTATTCAACTTTTGAAAATGAAATCGAAACTGCAGAAGGTGATATTACTATTGCCAATGAAAGTATTGTTTCAGACAGAAAAAAGGTAATTGTTTTAGGTTCAGGACCAAACAGAATTGGGCAAGGTATTGAGTTTGATTACTGTTGTGTACATGGAGTTTTAGCAGCTGCAGAATGTGGTTATGAAACAATTATGATTAATTGTAATCCAGAAACTGTTTCTACAGATTTTGATACTGCAGATAAATTATATTTTGAGCCCGTTTTCTGGGAACATATTTATGATATCATTCGTCATGAAAAACCAGAAGGTGTTATTGTTCAGTTAGGAGGACAAACTGCATTAAAGTTAGCTGAGAAGTTAACAAAATACGGAATTAAAATTATTGGTACTTCTTTTGAAGCGTTAGATATTGCAGAAGATAGAGGACGTTTTTCATCAATGTTAAAAGAGAATAACATTCCTTATCCACAATTCGGAATTGCAGAAACTGCAGATGAGGCTTTAACTTTAGCAGATGAATTAGACTTTCCTATTTTAGTTAGACCTTCTTATGTATTAGGTGGTCAAGGAATGAAAATTGTCATCAATAAAGAAGAATTGGTAGAGCATGTAGTAGATTTATTAGGTAAAATGCCAAATAACAAACTATTGTTAGACCATTATTTAGATGGAGCTATAGAAGCAGAAGCAGATGCAATTTGTGATGCTGATGGTAATGTTTACATTATAGGAATTATGGAGCACATAGAACCTTGTGGAATACATTCAGGAGATTCTAATGCAACTTTACCAGCATTTAACTTAGGTGAGTTTGTGATGCAACAAATTAAAGATCATACACATACAATTGCTAGAGCTCTAAAAACTGTTGGTTTAATAAACATACAGTTTGCTATAAAAGATGATACAGTTTATATTATTGAAGCAAATCCTAGAGCTTCTAGAACAGTACCTTTTATTGCAAAAGCTTATAAAGAGCCTTATGTTAATTATGCAACTAAAGTAATGTTAGGCGCTAAGAAAGTAACAGATTTCGATTTTAATCCTCAATTAGATGGTTTTGCAATTAAGCAACCAGTATTCTCTTTCAACAAGTTTCCAAATGTGAATAAGAAACTAGGTCCAGAGATGAAATCTACAGGAGAAAGTATCTTATTTATAGACAGTTTAAAAGACGATGATTTTTACGATTTATATTCAAGACGTAAAATGTATTTAAATAAGTAATATTTAAATTAAATATACAAATAAGCCAATGAATAATTCATTGGCTTTTTTTTATTTGAGCTTATTCTTTTTAGTGTGGAGCACAAAAGTTGCATTAAACCCGAAATGAAAATTACCATCCTTGGCATTAAAATTATTTCTAGTTTGGGTGATAAAAGTATCCTCAGCAAAGTTTCTAGCATTAGTCATTTGAAATTGCAGTAATAAATCACCCAATTCCCAATTAACTCCAACCATAAAAGCATTATAAGTATCTATTGATTTTAAAGGATTTGCAACCAAGTAATATTCAGAAACTATAGAAGCATGGTTGCTAATTTTATGTCTCCCTCCAAAACCTAGTGCAAACTGATTATTAGGATCGTTTGTAGTTTCGTTGTTTTCTCTTCTAATATAAGTAGGCGTTATTTGTAAAGACAAATTCGAATTAAACTTTCTTGCAATTAAAACCTGACTTGTAAACGCATATTTATTATCAGAACTGCTAGGTGCATACAAATTTGTATTAGTGTTTTCTAAACTTCTGTGAGAAATAGTTTGTAATAAAGTAACAGAAACCCAATTTTTTTTATTGTTCTTCTGCTGTAGTAGCTTGTATTTTAAGAAACCATCAGCAATTTTATCATGATCTTCATAGCCAATTCCAAAGGTTAAATTATTTGTAAAAGAATAGCTTAAGCCATATCTTCTGCTTACAACATCAGCTAAAAATCGCTGTCCTTCAAAATTAGGAATATTCCAGTACCTGTTGTAAAGTGATATTTCTAGAGCACCCTTTTTTCTTGTTTCAATAGAATGCCCTAAACCAATTCTTGTAGTTTTAAAAGTGGCAATAGTATTTGTATTTTCAGAAGGAAACTCATTGTTTAATTTATTTAATAAATCTTGAGCGTTTAAGGTGCAATTGGTTGATATGAAAAACAAAAAACCAAGCAAAATTATTTTGTTATTCTTCATAAGGTTGGTATTTAAAGTCAAAATTTACTAAAATGGTTTTTGCAATATTACTTGCTAAAATTGGCGGAATTTGGATTTGAAAATCATTTACATTTACTTTAAAATCGCCATAAATTCTATAATTTCCATTAGTTTTTTCGATGTTTGCTTTAATCTCAGTTGGTTTTGTAATTCCATGAATGGTTAAATTACCTCGAATTATTTTAGTTTGATTTTCTGTTGTACTAGCATCAAAATCAATTACAGTTCCTGTAAAGTTTGCCTTTGGATAAATGTCTGACTCAATATAACTCTCATTAAAATGTTCGTACATTAAATCTTTTTTAAAGACAAAAGCACGCATTAACATGCTAATGGCAATTTCTTTTTTTTCAACATCAAAAATGCTTAATACTTGGTTGTTCTTAGCCTCAATATTTTCTGCAGAAGTATAAGAGAAAAAAGTAACCTGACCTTGTCTAGCAATAAATTGGTAGTCTTCAGAATCAGAGTTTCCTATGGCAAAAAAGATTAATAGAAACAGTAATAGTTTATTCATTTGGTTTTAGTTCTATTGAGCAATTTAATAGTATAACATCTTTTAAAAATCCTTTACAAATGCCTTTTACTTGTATTTTTTGATTTTTTTGTATCTGATTAAATTCAGTTGTGAAATTAGGATTTATATCGCAAATAACACCAAAAGAATTATGTTCACTTGCTAAAATAATGGTATTTCTGTTATTTAATGTAGTAGTTTCTTCAACTATACCTATGACTTCAATAATTTTACCAGCGTATAATTTGTTTGAATTTTCTTCATTTTTTACATATGCGTTTGTAAGATCATTTGCATTTAAAACGAGTTCTGGTGTTTTGTCAATCAAATTCTCTGTCTGCTTATAATCTTCAGATACAAAAGCATATTTGATCACAAACATTAAAATTAGTAATATGAGAATTACTAAAATGTATTTTTTTCTCTTCATTATATTGCTAATTTAGGAAGATTGTTAGTTTCTGTTCTAAAAAACTAACTGAAAAGGAAAATTGAGCTTTAAAGACGAACATAATTTTTAGTAATAACTTAGAATAATCTTATCTTGTTCAATTTTAGTATCATATGAAAAAAGACAAACTTTATTTATTTACTTTTTTATCTATAGCTCTAATATTTTTATTGGGTGCTATTTTTATTTCGCAATTCTTAATTAAAGCAAGTGCTAAGCAACTTATAAAAGTTCAAGTAGAGTCTGCAAAAAGAGAGGCTAATGAAATTGCAGATTTTTTGAGTTTTCAGTTAGATAATAAAATTTCTAAACAAGAAAGTTTAGAACGTATTCAAGAAAATTTGTCTAATAATGCAACAGATACTTGGTTTATTAGTGTTTTTAATTGGAGTGGAAACGAAGTTGCAAATCCGAATAAATTAAAAGTAGGCCAACCTTTAAATTCCAATGAAAAATTATTGGCATCATTAATTGGCAAAAACTATTCAGATGAATTTTATGATATTTTAAAAAGTAGCAAGGAAATAGAATCAGAGGTTATTTATATTTCTCCTGTTAAAAATTCTGATTTAATTGTAGCTGCCAATGTGAATATCAAAAATGTTAGAGCACAGTTTTCTGGTTTAAAATCAGATTTCTACCTCACGTTTTTTATAATGGGCATCTTAATTACCTTACTTACTTTTATAGTAGTTCGTTATTTGGGTAGTGCTTACGAAAAGCAATTAGAAACAAAGTACGCCTCTTTAACCTCAGAGGTTATCAACTTATCTAAGTTGAATGCAGATTTAATTTCTTACAAAGAGAGAGTAGTAGAAGAACCTGTAGAAATAACTTCTGATGACAATACTGAGCAAGAAAAGAAAAGAATACTTACCTATATTAGAAATGAGTTAGTACCAATAGCAATTTCAGATATTGCTTACGTTTACACCGAAAATACTATTACCTATGTTGTTTGTTTTGATGGTAAAAAGTCTACAACAAACATGAGTTTAGATGATATGTACAACAATTTTGATGCTACTTTATTTTTTAGAGCAAACAGGCAATTTATAATTAGTATAGCAGCCATTGATAAGATTATTAAGTATGGTAAAAGTCAGTTAAAAATACTTTTACAATCTAAAACATCAGAAGAAATTATTATCAGTAAAAATAAAGCTGCCGAGTTTAAACAGTGGTTAAATATGTAAGGTTTTCAAATTTTTATTGATTTTTTGATGGCTGATTTTTCCTTTTTAAGCATAAATTTTCCTGTTGAGTGAATCTAATAGTATCATTTTAAATATAATATGTTTACTTTACTATCAATTAAAACAAATCCAATGAAATTATCTTACAACCTAAAATTTACTGTTTCTATAGTTTGTATATCACTTTTTTTTATGTCTTGTTTAACAAACGTAGAAGAACCTATTGTTGATGAAAATCCAGATGTTGACTCTTGTTCAACCATAACCTATTCATCAAATATAAAATCTATTATTGATGTTAATTGTGTTCAATGTCATGGAAATGGAGGTAATTTTCCAGATTTAACCACGTATGAAAATACTAGAGCAAATGCAGATTTGGTTAAATCAGAAACGCAAAGTAGAAGAATGCCTCAAGGAAGTTCTCTAACAAATTCAGAAATTGAAGCCATAGCTTGTTGGGTAGATGCAGGTGCTTTAAACAATTAAGTGAAAATATGAAATTCAAAAAAATAGTACTACCAATAATATTTCTTTCTATAGTTGTAGCAGTTGTTGCTTATAATGTATACAACAAACCACATGTAGATGTAGCTGATGCCAAAGCTGATGTAACAGTAACTGCAGAGAATTTGTTCTCGGAATTTTCTAAGGATGAAGTAAGGGCAAACACACAATATTTAGATAAAATTATTCAAGTTCAAGGTCTCATTCAAAATTTGAAAGTAGAAAATGAATTAGGAGTTGTTACGTTAAAAACGGAAGATGATTTTGGAACTGTACAATGTAATTTGTCTAGAGAAGCTACTAGTAATTTTAAGTTGCTGAAAAAAAACGATTTGGTTACCATTAAAGGCATATGTACAGGTTATTTAATGGATGTTGTTTTAGTTAAATCCGAAATTGTAAATCAATAAATTATGAAATCAATTATTACCATTTTCTGTATTTGCTTTTGCTTAGCAACAGTAAATTCACAAGAACGTTATTTTACAAAAAGCGGTTCAATTAACTTTTTCTCAAAAGCTCCTTTAGAAGATATTACTGCAGATAATAATCAGGTTTTAAGCATTATAGATGCTAGTAATTCTAAAATGGCCATTTCTATTTTAATGAAGTCCTTTTTGTTTGATAAAGCATTAATGCAAGAACATTTTAATGAAAATTATGTAGAATCAGATAAATACCCAAAAGCAACTTTTAAAGGGGAAATATTAGAATTTAATGAGCTTTCAGAAAATCCAAATGAATTTAAAGTAAAAGGTATTTTAAATATTCATGGAGTGGCTAAAGAAATTACTGTTAATGCTACTATGTATAAAAAAGACGATACCATTTTTGCTACTGGAAATTTCTTAATCAATTTAGAAGATTTTAATATTAAAATACCTGCTGTTGTTGCTAAAAATATTGCTAAAAATATTAAAGTAACCTTTAACTTTAAGCACACTCCATTCAAAAAATAAAACCAATGAAAAACCTACTAACCACAATTTTCCTATTCTTTTTAAGTACATTCATTTATGCTCAAGATGATCTGTTAGATATTTTAGACGATGAAAATGTGCAAACAGATCAATCTATGGTTACCTCTACATTTAAAGGAACTCGAATTATTAATGGGCACTCAGTAGAAAATAGAAAAGACAGAGAGTTAGAATTTATTATTTCTCATAGATTTGGACGTATAAATTCTGGTTTTTACGATTTGTTTGGTTTAGACAACTCAAACATTCGATTTTCTTTAGAATATGGATTAACAGACAACTTAACAATTGGTGCAGGTAGAAGTAGTTTCGAAAAAACTTACGATGGGTTTTTAAAGTATAGCTTGTTTAAACAAAAAACAGGAGCAAAGTCTTTTCCTTTTGCAATATCATTATTTGGGAGTGTTGCAGTAAAAACATTAAAAGACTATGATCCTGATGATAAAAGAACCTTTGCAGAAAGTTTGTCTTATGTTTCACAGGTTTTAATTGCAAGAAAAGTAAGCCCTTCTTTTTCATATCAATTAACACCTACCTACATTCATAGAAATACAGTTAGTATAGCAGCAGATCCTCATGATATTTTTGCTTTAGGTTTTGGTTCTAGAGTTAAAGTAAGTAAAAGGGTTTCTATTAATGGTGAGTATTTTTATGCCTTTGATAAATCAACTTCTATAAATGCAAGAAATTCTTTAGCTTTTGGTGTAGATATAGAAACAGGAGGTCATGTGTTTCAGCTCATTTTATCTAATGCTATTACCATGATTGAAAAAAGTTTTATAGCAGAAACTACAGGCGATTTTTTTGGAGGAGACATCCATTTTGGATTTAATATCTCAAGAACATTTTAATTATAGATTTGCTTTAAGCATTCTGTCATTTTTGAAAATGTCTTTTCTTAATTCAATAGCTTTATAGTGTTTCGTTTTAAGTAAAGCAATGGTTTCTTTACCTAAATATTGATTGATTTCAAAGAATAAGGAGCCGTTTTTTGTAAGATGATATAGAGCTAAATCAGCAATTTTGTTATAAAAAATCAAAGGATTATTGTCTTCTACAAACAAGGCAAGATGAGGTTCATTCTCTAAAACATTATTGTTGATTTCAACTTTTTCCAAATTTCTAACATAAGGAGGATTTGAAATTATGATATCGTAATTATCATCTAAATTCGATGTATTTAAAATATCTTTTTCTATAAAATTGATATTTACTTTATTAGCTAATGCATTTTTTTTGGCAATTTCTAATGCTTCATCAGAAACATCAATAGCAGAAATAGTAGCATTTGGCAATTCTTTGGCTAAACTAATGGGTATACAGCCTGTACCTGTGCCAATATCTAAAATTGAAATATTTTTGTTTTTATAAGTGTTATTGTTATTTATTTCCTCAATAATCCAGGCAACCAATTCTTCAGTTTCAGGTCTTGGAATAAGTGTGTTTTTGTTTACTAAAAAAGGATAGCCAAAAAACTCTGTATGCCCAATAATATATTGAATAGGTTCTTCTTTCTTTAATCTATCTATGGCATTATTTAAATCAGTTAGTTTTTGTTGGTTGATTTTAAAATCAGACTTTACAACTAAATCTACTGGTTTTAAATCCAAGAATTCATCAATCAATATCACTAAAAATGTATTTATTTCTGTGTTAGGATACAATTGTGAAAGAGAAGTGATAAAAATATTTCTGTATTCTTTTAAAGTCATACCTATAATAATGGGCTAAAAAAACGACAGATTCTTTCTAATGTTTTCTGTTTGTTAGATCGTTTTCTAAAAGTTTCTAAGTCTAATTTATTGGCTTTTTGTTTTCGCTCTTCAAACTCCTGTTTTATTTCTGAAGTAATGGTTTTACAGTAAATAATTGCGTTTAGTTCGTAGTTATGCTCAAAACTTCTGCAATCAAAATTGGTTGAGCCAACAGATGCTACATCATCATCAATAAAAATAACTTTACTGTGAGAAAAATCTTCTCTCAAATAAATTTCTACACCAGCTTTTAATAAAGTTTCAAAATAAGAATACATGCTGTAAGTGGCTACTTTAGAATCACTTTTTTTAGGTAATAAAAGGGTAACCTGAATACCACTTAAAGCAGCAATTTTAAAAGCTTCTAAAATTGCGAAAGTAGGCACAAAATATGGGTTTAACACGCATATACTTTTCTCTGCTAAGTTGATAAAGCTCAAGTATTGTTGCATAACCACAGATTGATCATAATCTGGTCCACTAGAAACAATTTGTATGGTGGTATCACCTCCATCCTTGCATAATTCTGTATATTTTTCTGTAGTTGTTAAATCTTTTTCTGTGGCGTAATAAAAATCTCGTAAAAAAGATTTATGAATGCTATTTACAGCACAACCATTTATGCGTAAATGGGTGTCTTGCCAAATACCAAGATCATTATCATGTATATACTCATCAGTAACATTTACACCACCAGTAAAACCTATTTCATTATCAATTATGGCTATTTTTCTGTGGTTTCTAAAGTTTAAAGAGAAAATAAAACTACCAAATTTAAACGGTGTTTCTGGGTAGATTTCTACACCTATTTCTTTTAATCGGTTTTTAGTTTTATTTTTTAAATAGTAGCTACCAATAGTATCGTACAAAATTCTAATTTCAATACCTTCTTTCCTTTTCTCTTCAATAATTTTAAGCATTTTAGACAACACTTCACCATTTTCTATAATATAGTATTGAAGGTGTATAAACTTTTTTGCATTCCTTAAAGCTTCGTAAAGTGCTTCAAAGGTTTCTTCTCCATTTTTTAGAAGGGTTACATTGTTTTTTTCTTCTGCACTTATGTTGGTAGTATTATATATAAGTTGCGATATTTTTTTTTGTTTAATGTTTTTTAAAACATCAAGGTTGGCATCATCTTTTGTTTCAAAAGACTTGGCAATAAAATTTTTCCTCTTTTTAGTTTCTTTTAGTTCAAAAAACTTGATTTTTCTTCGATTTATGCCAAATAGAATAAATGCAAATACTCCAAGAAAAGGAAAAAAGAAAGTGATTAAAATCCAACTTAAAGATTTGGAAGGTTTAACACCAAAATATAAGATATTATAGAAAGCCCAAAAGAACAGTAGTAAATGTGCACCTCCTAAAATGTAATATGTTATCATAACTTATATATCTTTAATCATCCACACATTACAATTGTAATGGGCAGTATTTCCCATTGGTTTTTCTAAATTAATAAAACCATTTCTTTTGTAAAGTTTTACAGCTGCTTGCATGTAAGGTAGGGTTTCTAAATAACAATTGGTAAACCCCAAGTCTTTAGCTTTGTCTAAACATTGCTTAATTAATTTAGAACCAAGACCTTTACCTCTAGCAATTGGTAAAAAGTACATTTTTTGTAATTCGCAAGTGCTGCCTTCAAAATTATCTAACTGTGCAATACCAGCACCACCAACTACTTTATTGTTATGAGTAACAACATAGTAAATACTTGTAGGTTTTTGATATTGTTGATACATGTTATCTGTAGCTTTATCTTCATAGGCTGTACCAACTTTTGGAGCACCCATTTCTAAAATTACTTCACGAATAACTTTAGCTAAAGCAGCATCATCCTTAGGTTGAATTTCTCTAATGATAAAATCTTCACTTGTCATTTAATACTGTATTTTTGCTGCAGCAAGTTACCTAAATTTTTAAAGAAATATAAGATAAATTAGAGGCTATCTTTATAAGTTTGTTTGCTAATTTAGCATGATTTTATAAAAAATATAATACACTATTAATCACGAAGTTTACATAGAACGTTGTTTGCAAATTGCTAAAAATGGCATTGGAGTTACAAGGCCAAATCCTAGTGTGGGTGCTGTAATTGTGCATCAAAACAAAATTATTGCAGAAGGTTTTACTTCTAATTATGGAGGAAATCATGCAGAAGTAAATGCAATAATTGCTGTAAAAGATAAAAGTTTGTTGAAAGAAGCAACAATTTATGTGACTTTAGAGCCTTGTTCTCACTATGGAAAAACGCCACCTTGTGCAGACCTAATCATCAAACACAAATTGAAAAAGGTGGTAATTGGTACTTTAGATACCAATAGTTTAGTAGCTGGCAAAGGAGTAGAAAGGATAGAAAAAGCAGGAATTGATGTTAAAGTTGGTGTTTTAGAAGAAAAGTGTAAAAAACATCATAAAAGATTTTTTACCAGTCAAAATAAGAAAAGACCATATGTTATTTTAAAATGGGCAACCTCTCAAGATGGTTTTATTGCTCCGTTAAAAAAAGAAGTTCAAAAACCAATTTGGATTTCTAATCAATATTCTCAACAATTGGTGCATAAATTAAGAAGCAAAGAGCATGCAATATTGGTAGGCACTAATACTGCAATAGCAGATAATCCTAAATTAAATGTTAGGTCTTGGTCTGGGAATAATCCTATTCGCGTTGTTCTCGATAAAAGTTTAAGAATTGAAAATAATTTAAACATATATGATAATAGTGTAAAAACTATTTTCATTACAGAAAAAGAGGTTCATAATTGTGGCGATGAAAGTAATATTATTTTTGAAAAAATAGATTTCAAACAAAAAATCGCTGAGCAAGTACTAGCTGTTTTACAGAAACACAACATACAATCTGTAATTATTGAAGGTGGTACACAAACCTTACAAACTTTCATAGACGAAAATTTGTGGGATGAAGCCTTTGTTTTTACTGGTGATGTTTGCTTAAATGATGGTATAAAAGCACCTGTTTTCGGGGGGCAAATTATTCATCAACAAGAAATAAAAAATGATACTTTAAAGATATATAAGAATGATTAAAAATATAATTTTTGACTTTGGTGATATTTTTATCAACCTAGATAAACAAGGCACATATAAAGCTATGGCTGAGTTAGGAGTTACAGAGATTTCTCAAGAAATGATTCAGGTATATCATAACTACGAAAAAGGATTAATTTCTACGGATGAATTTATTCGGTTTTACGAAGACAAGGTAAATTTAAAAAGAGAAGACTTGATTAATGCTTGGAATGCTGTTTTGTTAGACTTTCCAGAAAGCAGATTAAAATTTATTCAGGAATTAGCGCAAAGTAAAAAGTACAGACTATTCTTACTTAGTAATACGAATGATTTGCATATTAAATGGATTCAAAATTCAGTAGGTGCTGCATTTTACAATCAATTTAAAAGTAGTTTCGAGCAATTTTATTTGTCTCATGAAATACATTTTAGAAAGCCAGATGCTGAGATTTATGAATTTGTATTGCAACAAAATAATTTAGTAGCAAAAGAAACATTATTTGTAGATGATTTAAAAGAAAACACAGACTCAGCACATCAATTAGGTATTCATGTTTGGAATTTAGATCCTAGTAAAGAAGAGGTTTCTGAGCTATTCACTAAAAACACTATTCTTTGATCTACCTATTACTTAGCATATTAATTTCTACTGGTTTATTTGTCATTTTTAAATATTTTGGCATTTATAAGATTGATGTTTTAAAGGCTATTTTCATCAACTATATTGTAGCTTTTATTTTGGGGTTCACTTTTGCAGAAAGAGATTTTTCTGTGGTTGAAATTCCTAGCCAACCCTGGTTTTATGGCGCTTTATTTTTGGGTGCACTATTTGTGTCAATCTTTTTTGTTATGGCAATGACAGCACAAAAAAATGGAGTTTCAGTAGCTTCTGTTGCAGGTAAAATGTCTGTTGTAATTCCTGTTTTTTTTGGTGTTTTCTTGTATAATGAATCAGTAACCGTACTTAAAATTTTAGGTATAATTATAGCTTTGGTGGCAGTTTATCTGGCCTCTGTTAAAGACGATAAAGCAGCATCAAAAAATGCAGGACTTTTGTTTCCTGTGTTACTTTTTTTAGGATCAGGTACTATAGATACTACCTTAAAATATGTAGAAACTAATTATGTAGATAAAGCTGATGTATCTTTATTTTCTGGAAGCTTATTTGCAATTGCTGCTTTTTTTGCAGGGACAATTTTACTGATAAAAGCAGTAAAGAGTAAATCAAAATTCGGAATTAAAAATGTTATAGCTGGTTTAGTTTTAGGGGTGCCTAACTATTTTTCTATCGTTTTTTTAATCAAAGCTTTGCAAACAGAAGGTTTTGAAAGTTCTACGCTTTTTACTATAAATAATGTAGGTATTGTTATTGTTTCTACTTTGGTAGGGATCTTAATTTTTAAAGAGCAGTTTAGTCTCAAAAATAAGTTAGGTGTAGCTTTAGCCATTGTTGGAATAGTAATTGTAGCCATTGCATAATGAGTTTAGATAGCTATAAAACTATTGATGAGCCTACTAAGGAAACACTATTTAAGGATAGAAATAGTAAGTTTTTTGGTTTTGCTTTTCCTGTGAAAAGTGAAGATGATGTTAAGATCTGCTTGGAGGAAGTTAGAAAAATACATTATGCTGCACGTCATTTTTGCTATGCATATCAAATAGGAGTAGAAGACATTAAATACAGGGCAAATGATGATGGTGAACCTAATAACTCTGCAGGAATGCCTATCTATGGTCAAATACAATCTTTTGTGGTAACAAATATTTTAATAGTTGTTGTTAGATATTTTGGCGGTACTAAGTTGGGTGTAGGTGGTTTAATTAATGCCTATAAAACATCTGCTCAAATTACTTTAGAAGCATCAAACATAGTAGAGAAAACAATTGATGTATTTTTTCAATTGAATTTTGAATATGACATGATGAATAAAGTAATGCGAATTCTAAAAGAGAAAAACATCAATTTAGAAAGTCAAAAAATGGAGCTGGCTTGTGAATATGTGATTTCTATCAGAAAAAAAGAAGTGAAAACCGTATTTGAAATTTTCGATAATCTGTATAAAGTTAGCATCAAAAAACTAGAAGCCTAATTTTTCTAATAAATAGTCAGGGCATTTTATTGGCTTTTCTGTTTTCATATTTATAAAAGCTAAAGTTGATTTTCCTGTACAAATCATTTCATTTTGTTCATTAACTATTTCATAATTAAAATCAATTTTAACCATTGGCTTTTTAACGAGAAAAGTGGTGATAGTTAGTACATCATCATACAAAGCCGACTTTTTAAAATTACAGGTTAATGATATTACAGGCAACATAATGCCATTATTTTCCATACCTTTATAGGTAATACCCAGATTTCGAAGCCATTCAGTTCTTCCAAGTTCAAAATATTGTGCATAATTACCATGGTATACTACACCCATTTGATCTGTTTCTGAATAACGAACTCTAGTTTTTGTTGATGATTTTTTCAATTATAATAAACATTTTCTATGATGCATTTTACGTAAAAAAAAGTTAATAATCAATAGTAAAATCGTTTTTTTATACTGTTTTTTATTCACATTTTTGTAATGCTTAAGAAAAGAACCAACCAACAAAATTTTAACCAAAAAACAAGTTAGTCATTAATGAGTTATACTGCTGAATCCGTTTGGACAGACTGTTTATCTTTTATAAAAGATAATATTAAGCCACAAGCCTATAAAACATGGTTTGAACCTATAAAACCGGTTAAACTTTCTGGAGAAGCATTAACGATTCAAGTACCTAGTAAGTTTTTTTATGAATGGTTAGAAGAGCATTACATTAAATTATTGCGTGTTGCATTAGTAAGACAATTGGGTAATGATGCCAAATTGATTTACGATGTAAAAATGGAAAACAATTATAGCAGTAATAGACCGCAAATTGTTAAAATCCCTAGTTCTAATAGAGATCCTTTAAAACCACAGAGAGTTACTGTACCTTTAGAATCTAATAAAAGAGAATTAAGAAATCCGTTTATTATTCCTGGTTTACAGAAAGTAAAAATTGAATCGCAATTAAATCCTAATTATAGTTTTGCAAATTTCGTAGAAGGAGATTCTAACAGATTAGCACGTTCAGCAGGTATGGCTGTTGCCAACAAACCTGGTGGAACATCATTTAATCCATTATTAATTTATGGTGGAGTTGGTTTAGGTAAAACGCATTTATCGCATGCAATTGGTGTTGATATTAAAGACAAATATCCAGACAAAACTGTTTTGTATATTTCTTCAGAGAAATTTACGCAGCAATTTATAGACTCTGTAAAGTCTAATACTAGAAATGATTTTATTCATTTTTATCAAATGATTGATGTCTTAATTATAGATGACGTTCAATTCTTATCAGGTAAAGCTGGTACACAAGATGTATTCTTTCATATTTTTAATCATTTACATCAAAATGGTAAACAGGTAATTTTAACTTCGGATAAAGCGCCTGTAGATATGCAAGATATAGAGCAGCGTTTATTATCTAGATTTAAATGGGGTTTATCAGCAGAATTGCAGGCACCAGACTACGAAACTCGAATTTCTATTCTTCAAAACAAATTGTTTAGAGATGGTGTAGAAATGCCAGAAGAAATTATAGAATATATTGCTAAGAACATAAAATCTAATGTTAGAGAATTAGAAGGGGTTATAATTTCTATGATTGCTCAAGCTTCTTTTAACAGAAGAGAATTTTCTATTGAGTTAGCAAAACAAATTGTAGATAAGTTTGTAAAAAATACTAAGAAAGAAGTTTCTATAGATTACATTCAGAAAGAAGTATCTAAATATTTTGATATGGATGTAGCTACTTTACAATCTAAAACAAGAAAACGTCATATTGTACAGGCGCGTCAATTAGCTATGTTTTTTGCAAAAAGATTAACTAAAACTTCATTGGCAAGTATTGGTAATCAAATTGGGCAAAGAGATCATGCCACTGTTTTACATGCTTGTAAAACTGTAGATAATCTTACAGAAACAGACAAGCAATTTAAAAAATACGTAGACGATCTTACAAAGAAGTTAACCTTCTAAATCTTTATCATGACTAAAGTACTTATGGTTTGCTTGGGGAATATTTGTCGTTCACCATTAGCAGAAGGTATTTTGCAATCTAAAATTAATACAGATACAATTTTTGTTGATTCTGCAGGAACAGCAGCTTATCATGTGGGTAATTTGCCTGATGAACGTTCAATAGCAGTTGCTCAGAAATATGGAATTGATATTACGAATCAAAGAGCAAGAAAATTTACTAGCAAAGACTTTGATGAGTTCGACTTCATTTATGCTATGGATGAAAGTAATTATCAAAATATTGTAAGTCTTGCCAGAAATAGCGAAGATGAAAAAAAAGTACATTTGATTTTAAACGAATCTCAACCTAATCAAAATTTATCTGTTCCAGATCCTTATTATGGTGGAAAAGATGGTTTTGAAAATGTTTATCAAATGTTAGATGAAGCCTGCACTGTAATCGCTTCTAAGTTATAATTAATTAAAATTTTATTTACAATGATTGGTAAGCTCTATTTAATTCCAACTACTTTAGGAGAAACAGAACCTTTAGAGGTAATGCCACTATCAGTAAAAAAAGTGGTAGAACAAATAGATTACTACATTGTAGAAAATGAAAAATCTGCAAGACGATTTATTAAGAAAATATCTCCCAAAAAATCGCAACCTTCCCTTACTATTAAGTTATTAGACAAATATGCAGTAGAAGAAGAAACACAAACCTATTTAGATGTTTGTGCTCAAGGATTTAATGTAGGTTTGCTTTCAGAAGCAGGTGTGCCTGCAATTGCAGATCCAGGTGCAAGTATTGTAAAGTTAGCACATGAAAAAAATATTCAAGTGGTTCCTTTAGTTGGGCCTAGTTCAATTTTAATGGCTATGATGAGTTCTGGAATGAATGGTCAGAACTTTGCTTTTAATGGTTATTTGCCTATAGATAAAGGTGAGCGTAAAAGAGCTATTAAAGATTTAGAAAGGCTTTCTTTAGATAAAAATCAAGCTCAAATTTTTATAGAAACACCTTATAGAAACGAAAAAATGTTGGCAGATTTAAAATCGATTTTATCGCCAAGTACCAATTTATGCATTGCAGCAGATATTACATTGCCTAGTGAATATATAAAAACGCTTGCTATAAAAGATTGGAAACATCAACAGCCAGATTTACATAAGAAACCAGCCATATTTATAATTCAGAAATAATTATACTTTAGCTTTTCTATCGGCTTTAATAACGCTTACATCATAATTCGCAAACTTTTTCATATACATTTGAATAGTTGCGCCATAAGCATCTTTAAAACGTTCTGTACCATTACTTCTTAGAAACTTTTTTACGTTTCCTGCTCCACTTAAATGAGCTGAGGCCAAAATACCAGATTCTGTAATTTTAATTCCGTTAATGGTTTTACCCACTGAACGTTCTATATCTTTTCTTAGAATCCATTTGTTTACGCTACATAAAGCAATAAATGCTTTTTCTTGTTGCTCAGGATTATTTAAAAAAGCTTTGGTATCATAAATTCTAAATCGTTCTAAAGTTGTTCTACCAAATTGATATTTACCTAAGTAACCTAAAGTATTAATTACTCTGTATTTACCTTGAGATTCTTTAAAAGCAACAGCTTCTTTGAAAGCAACAAAGTTTTTTTGTAAATAAGGAATGTTGTAGTCTACGTAAACAGGATTTGTATCTGCTTTTACTGGGGATTTCTTTTCAGTAACTTCAGTAGCTGCAGTTAGCACTAAAGTTAAAGCTATAAGAAATAAAAACTTTTTGATCATAATAACCTTTGTTTTACGGGTGCAAATTTAAGATTATTTTTGAAAACACTGATAATCAGAAGATTAATTTCGTCGAAATTATGTATTTGAACGTTTATAGGTGTTTTTATTAAGATTTTAGGCTTACTATATCGTTTGCTTTTAGGAATTACATAACAAAAAGAGAGAATTAGGCTTTATTTGATAAATACTTACCTATTTACGCCTTGTTTATTAAGCCAGGCTTGATATTCTCTTGCATTTCTAGCGTGTTCAGCCAAGCTATTTGCAAACTTATGATAGCCAAAATTGTCTATATCGACACACATATAATAATAGTTATGTTCTTTATAATTCAATACACCATCTATAGAAGAAATGTCTGGCATGCTAATTAAAGAAGGTGGTAAGCCTCTATATTTATAGGTATTGTAAGGTGAGTTTATTTCTAAGTCAACATTCAAAACTCGTTTTACAACAAAGTCTTGACCTTTAACTTCTTTAATGGCATAAATTACAGTAGGATCTGCCTGTAAAGGCCAACCATTTTTTAGACGATTTAAGTATAAACCAGCTACAATTGGTTTTTCTGTTTTCTTTGCAGTTTCTTTTTGTACAATAGAGGCCAGTGTAATTACTTCAGATTTTGTCATCCCTAAAGCTTTGGCTTTAGCCAATCTACTTTTATTCCAGAAACGCTTATATTCTAACAATAGCTTATCTCTAAACTGATCTGCAGAAACTGTCCAATAAAATTGATAACTATTAGGAATGCAAATTTGCAATACTGATTTAGGAGTTAGATTATTTGCTTTAAGAAATTCTTCATTTTTAAAAGAAGTTATTATAGAAGTGGAATCTGTTGCAATTTGTTCTGCAATTCTACCTGCAAATTTTTCTAAAGTATCTTGATTGTTAAAGGAAACTTTAACTGCAGATTGATTTCCAATTCTAAGCATGTTTACCAAATCGTTGTTAGACATGCCTTCTTTTAAAATATATCTACCAGGTTTAACTTTTGAAAAGCTTTTTTTCGAGGCCACCCAAAGAAAATAGTCTGGTTTGTCAGAAAAAGGAGCAATCTTTTTGTTGATGTTATTCAAATCATCTGTATCATATACAAAAAGCTCAGTTTCTTTATTAATTGCTGACCCAAAAATGTTTTGATAGTAAGTATACGTAATTACAGATAAAATAATAATTACAATAATCGCTAATATGCCTAGTTTCTTTTTCAAAATGGAAAACTCTTAAATTTTAGCAAAACTAATCATTTATCAATTGGTAAAGAATTTCATCCTTAAATTTTCCTTGAGATAAAATCCAATCTTGTTTAACGCCTACAACTTTAAAGTTTTTACTTTCAAATAATTTGATGCTCTTTAAATTATCAATGGTAATATTCGCATACAATTGATGTAAATTTAAGTGTGTAAAACTGTAATTTATTAAAATAGATAAGGCCTCAGTTGCAAATCCATTTTTCTGATAATTTGGTGTTATTAAAATGCCAACTCCAGCTCTTTTATGCTGAGGATTAAAATCAAACAAATCAATTAAGCCTATCTTTTCATGAGAATTTGCATCAACAATCATGAGCCTTAATTGTTTTGCTTCAAAAATATCTAAATGAGCATTTTCTAAATATTGTTTCAAAACATATTTAGAAAACGGAGTTTGTGTATGGCTAACCTCCCAAAACGATTCATTGTTTTCTATTTGAAATAAAAATTTTAAATCTTCTGGCTCTAAAGCTCGTAAATAAACAGTTTTACCCTTAAGTGTTGCCATTAAATTTCAATTTCTCCTTTAAAAATAAAAGTGGCTGGTCCTTTTAAAAACACATTAGTGTAAACACCATTTTCTTCTTTAAAAGAAACTTCTAAAAGACCACCTTCTACAGGAAGTGAAATATTATTACTATTTGTCTTCCCAGTTTTATGCATGGCCAAGGCTACTGCAGTTACACCTGTTCCACAAGCTAAAGTTTCGTTTTCTACTCCCTTTTCATAGGTTCTAACCCTAAAGGTAGTATCATTTAATTGCTGTGCAAAATTTACATTACTACCTGGATTTTCATAAGAGTTTCTTATTTTTCTACCATTTTCGTAAACAGGATATTCCTCTAGGTCGTTCACCATTTCTACATGATGCTGTGTACCTGTATATGTAAAAATTGAATTTTCTTTTACTTGAAACTCTGAGACATCTATCATTTGTAAAGAAATGAAATCATTATTTACAGATGCAAAATGAGAACCATCAACTGCAGTAAATGTGGTTTCTTGGTCAATCATTTTTAAGTGTTTTGCAAAAGCGACTGCACATCTTGCTCCATTACCACAAAAAGTTTCACTTCCATCTGCATTGTAATAAATCATTTTAAAATCATAATCAGCATCTTCTTCAATAAGAATAATTCCATCTGCACCTATACCAAAATGTCTATCACAAATTTCTGAAATTTTGTCAGTATTTTTTTTTGGAAAGATTTTTGTTCTGTTATCAATCATCACAAAATCGTTTCCTGTTCCTTGATATTTTAAAAAAGGTAAATTCATGCAACAAAGGTAATGATTTACGTGTAAAATTAGTTCTGTTAAAACACGGTTAAAAGTAGTTAAAACCAAGTTAAACAGATTTTTTGAAAATGTTAAAATTGTATATTTACTTAATTAAAAATTTAGATTTATGAAGAAATTTTTTAGTTTTTTAGGAATGGCATTTTTAGGAGGAGCTCTAACTTTAGGAGGGTATAAAATGCTTTTTGATGAGCCAGTCGCTCAAAATAATTTACAAAACGCTTCTTTACCTGCAATTCAGGCAAATTATAATCCAGCTTTTAACGAGGCAGCACCTGCATTAAATGCAGAATCTGTAGATTTTACTCTGGCTGCAGAAAGAACAGTAAATTCTGTGGTTCACGTTAAAAATACATCTACAAGAACACAGCAGAGTCCTTTAGATATTTTCTTTGGTACAGGAAATGGTATTAGAAAGTTTGAGCAAGTAGGTACTGGAAGTGGAGTAATTATTTCTGCAGATGGTTATATTGTAACAAATAATCATGTTATTGATAATGCAACTTCAATTGAAATCACGTTAAATAACAAGAAAAAATACGAAGCAGAGTTAATTGGGGCAGATGCTACAAATGACATTGCATTGTTAAAAATTAATGCAGATATAGATTTACCATATACTACTTTTACCAACTCAGATAATGTAAAAATAGGTGAGTGGGTATTAGCAGTTGGTAATCCATACAACTTAACATCTACAGTAACTGCAGGTATTGTAAGTGCAAAAGGTAGAGATTTAGAAGGTAATGGAAACATCGAATCTTTTATACAAACAGATGCAGCTGTAAATCCTGGAAATAGTGGAGGAGCCTTAGTAAACACTAGAGGAGAATTGGTGGGTATAAATACTGCAATATCTTCTAAGACAGGTTCATTTATTGGATATTCTTTTGCTGTACCATCTAATATCGCAAAGAAAATTGTAGACGACTTATTAGAATTTGGTGCTGTACAAGAGGCAATTTTAGGTATTGGTATTGATAATACTTACGAAGATGAAGGGGTTAGAGTAGGAAAAGTGTATTATGATGAAGGTGCCAACAACAATCAATTTAAAGAAGGAGATGTTATAAAAAGCATCAATAATGTCAAAATTTCTAAATTCTCTGAATTAAAAGGGCAGTTAACTGCAAAAAGACCTGGAGATTATGTTGATGTAACTTTAGAAAGAGAAGGTGAATTAATAACTAAAAAGATTATTTTAAATAAAAGGGACAGTTACGTTTCTAATGCTCTAAGAATTTCTGTGAAGGATTTAACTAAGAAGGAAAAGAAGAAATTCGACATAAAAGGTGGGGCCAAAATTATTCAAAATGCAAACAGAACCTTAACTTATTACGGTATCACAGAAGGCTATATTATAACAAAAGTAAATAAGAAGCCTGTGTTAACTGCTGCTGAAGCCATAAAGAATATACAGAGCAGTAATTTCGGAAATGGTAACCCATTATTCTTGGAATTAATAAATCCGAAAGGAGAAGTAGAGAAGTTTGTAATTAGATAATTATTGATTTACTAAAATTTAATCCTGATGATTTCATCAGGATTTTTTTTATTCTAAACTTTTCACGAAATCGATTTCGTGTTTTAAAAAAAAGAAATACTTTTGCAAAAATTTTAAAATAGCAACACAACTATGTCATCAATTTTAGATTACGAAAAAGAAGTTTCTTCGCAAGCACAAACAAGAAGAGCTACTGTAGAGTTTATTAATATCGTAAATGATTTATGGTATGATAAATCTATTGAACTTGTACTTTTTAGAAATCCGTTAGTAGATAAAAGAGCTAGTGAGGTTTTAAATTTAATTGATTATGCAAAAGAATTTGTAAATAAACCAATTACAATTCAAGATGCGTTAAGTATTGCAAAAGCAATACAACAAATAGATTTACCATCATCTAAATTAGATATTGGTAAATTGGCTTACGAATGTCATTTAAATCCTAAAAGTTGCGAAGACAAAATTGCATTTGTAAAAAAACAATTAAAAGATGTAACCGAAGCAAAAAATATAACACCTAAAGATGTTGTATTGTATGGTTTTGGTAGAATTGGACGTTTATTGGCAAGAGAGTTAATGACAAAAATGGGTAAAGGCTCTCAATTAAGATTAAGAGCAGTTGTTACTCGTGGTGAAATTACGCAAGCTGTTTTAGATAAAAGAGCTTCTTTATTAAGTATAGATTCTGTTCATGGAGATTTTTTGGGTACTGTACAAACAGATATCGAAAACAAAGCTTTAATTATTAATGGTACAACTGTACATATGATTTCTGCCAAAAACCCAGAAGATATAGATTATACAGCATATAATATTAACGATGCTTTAATTATAGATAACACTGGTGCTTTTAGAGATGATGTTGCCTTAGCTAGACATTTAAAAGCAAAAGGTGCAAGTAAGGTTTTATTAACTGCACCAGGTAAAGGAATACCAAATATTGTACATGGAGTTAATCATAAACAAAACGATCCTGATAAGGTAGATATCTTTTCAGCTGCTTCTTGTACAACGAATGCAATTACGCCAGTTTTAAAAGTTTTAGAAGATAATTTCGGAATTAAAAAAGGACATTTAGAAACCATTCATGCGTATACTAATGATCAAAACTTAGTAGATAACATGCACTCTAAATACAGAAGAGGTAGAGCTGCTGCCTTAAATATGGTAATTACAGAAACTGGTGCAGGTAAAGCTGTTTCTAAAGCATTGCCAGCATTAGAGGGTAAATTAACTTCAAATGCAATTCGTGTTCCTGTTCCAAATGGTTCTTTAGCTATTTTAAGTTTACAATTAAGAACAGAAGTTACTACAGATGTTATAAATGCGATAGTAAAACAAAATGCTTTAGAGGGTGATTTAGTAGAGCAAATTAAATATTCTTTAGATAACGAACTGGTTTCTTCAGATATTATTGGATCTACAGCTCCATCAATTTTTGATAGCAAAGCTACTATTACAGATGGCGATTCTATAGTGATTTATGTTTGGTATGATAATGAATATGGATATTCACATCAAGTAATGCGTTTGGCAAAACACATTGCAAAAGTAAGAAGGTATACATATTATTAGTAGTAGCCTTTTACATTATAAAAAGAAAACCCAAAACTTTTGTTTTGGGTTTTCTTTTTTATAGTATTATTCCTCTTCATAAAAAGAGATATTTGCATCAAATTCTTCGTTAATAAATTCTTGACTACTCATAAAATAGTCAGAGGTAATTAATTGATACTGATTTTCTGTTTTGTTCAGAAACCAAATAATGTCATTCGCTTCTTCAAAAGCTTCTTCAGCATCTAATTGATTATGAAATAATCTTTTAATTACATTGTGGCTATCTAAATTTTGAGCAAAACATTTTAATACAATTTCTTTGGTGATGTCTTTATCAGCATTCATTTTAGGAGTAATATCAAAATCAATAATAGTTGCTTTTGCATTAGGGAATTTACCATTAAACGCCTTATACAGTAATTGATTAATAATAAATAGTGTTTTATGTAATTCAATTCTTGGGTATTCTTCAGATATTTTATCAACCAACATCTCATAAGAAACAGAATCAATTTGATGTTCATTCATTTCGTTAGACAATTTGTAATCTAGAACAATTCTGGCTGCTTCACTAGGGTCTTTATCTGCAATTGCCATAAAAAGCAATTCCCTTACTTCTTTTAAATCAGTACTTTCCACATTAGGTAATTCAAAACGCTCTAAAAGCACTTTAAAATCTTCTAAATTCCATGCATTATCTAGGTCGTCAACTGTAGAAAATTTATGTATTTTTATAGCGTATTTCATTTCTTTATCATTTTAGATTTATAGAAATATACAGTTAAAAACGCCGTAAACAAAGTTTTATTAATATGAATGTTCAAGAAAGAATCATAGAATTACGTAACGAACTAAATAGACACAATTACAATTACTATGTTTTAGATAATGCTACGATTTCTGATTTTGAATTTGATATTAAATTAAAGGAGTTAGATAAGTTAGAGCAGGAGAACCCTCTTTTTTTCGATGCCAATTCACCAACGCAAAGAGTAGGAGGTACTATCACCAAAAACTTTAATACTGTAGTTCATAAAAACAGAATGTATTCTTTAGATAATTCTTATTCTAAAGATGATCTGTTAGATTGGGAAAAACGAATTCAAAAAATATTAGGGACTACAGAAATTTCATACACTTGCGAACTAAAATACGATGGTGCATCTATTAACCTAACTTATGAAAATGGTCAGTTTATAAAAGCAGTAACTAGAGGTGATGGCTTTCAAGGGGATGAAGTAACTAATAATATAAAAACCATTTTATCTATTCCTTTAAGTATTCAAGATGACTTTGTAAGTAATTTTGAAATGAGAGGTGAAATCATTTTACCTTTAGATGGTTTCAATAAAATGAACCAAGAAAGAGTTGCGAATGGAGAAGAAGAATACAGAAACCCAAGAAATACAGCAAGTGGGAGTTTAAAATTACAAGACAGTGCAGAAGTTGCAAAAAGACCTTTAGACTGTTTGTTGTATCAAGTAGTTACAGAAGAGCGCAAATACAAAACCCATTTTGAAAGTTTAGAACAAGCAAGAAAAGTCGGTTTTAAAGTTCCTAAAACCATAAAACTTGTAAATTCAATAGATGAAGTTTTTGAATTTGTTAATCTTTGGGATACTAAAAGACAAGATTTACCATATGAAACAGATGGTATTGTTATTAAAGTAAATAATTTGCAGCAGCAAGAAGAGTTGGGCTATACTTCTAAAGCTCCAAGATGGGCTATTGCTTATAAATTTAAAGCAGAACAAGAAGCTACCTTACTAAACGAAATTACATATCAAGTTGGTAGAACAGGTGCAATTACTCCAGTTGCCAATTTAGATCCAGTGCAATTGGCAGGTACAACTGTTAAAAGAGCATCTTTGCACAATGCAGATCAAATTGAAAAGTTAGATGTTAGAATAAATGATACTGTTTTTGTAGAAAAAGGTGGAGAAATAATTCCAAAAATTGTTGGGGTTGATTTTTCTAAACGTCCAGAAAATTCTGAGCCAACAGTATATGCAACCAATTGCCCTGAATGTGGTACAGAATTGGTTAGAACTGCAGGTGATGCAAAACACTACTGTCCAAACGAGTTTGGTTGTGCTCCACAAATTACAGGAAGAATTCAACATTTTATTTCTAGAAAAGCAATGGATATTGATGGTTTAGGAGGAGAAACTGTAGATTTACTGAGAAAAGAGGGTTTAATTCAGAATTATGCAGATCTTTATGAGTTAACTGTAGAGAAAGTGTTACCATTAGAAAGAATTGCAGAAAAGTCTGCCAAGAATCTAATTAACGGTATTGAAAAATCAAAAGAAATTCCGTTTGAAAAAGTATTATTTGCTTTAGGAATTCGTTTTGTAGGAGAAACTGTGGCTAAAAAGTTAGCCAAGCATTTTAAATCTATAGACAATTTAATGGCTGCAGATTTCGAAACTTTGGTGGCTGTAGACGAGATTGGAGATCGAATTGCACAGAGTATTATCGATTTTTCATCAAACTTAACTAGTATACAACTTGTAAATCGCTTAAAAGAGGCAGGATTGCAATTATCGGTTTCAGCTGAGAGTTTAGAAAATCAAACAGATAAACTTAAAGGACAAATATTTGTGGTTTCTGGAGTATTTCATCAAATGAGTAGAACAGAATTGAAAAAGGCTATAGAAGATAATGGAGGTAAAGTAAGCTCTTCTATTTCTAAAAAGACCAATTTTATTGTGGCTGGTGATAATATGGGGCCATCGAAACTAGCAAAAGCCGAAACTCTAGGCATACAAATAATATCAGAGCAAGATTTTATCAATAAAATTGCTTAGATACTTTGGCTTAATTTATGATAATCATATAAAGATTTGAAAAAAATACTATACATATATATAATGTGTGTTTCTATTGCTGCTTTTTGTCAGAAAAAAGAGGTGTTAGATTCGTTACCTAATAATATAGAGGATTATATTTTTGTTAAACCAGGAGATAGTATAACCATTAATTTAAATGAGATTACATTATTACCAAAACAAAAATTTAAGTCTAAAGATGATATTCGATATTACTTATGGTTTAGAAGAAAAGTATTTAAGGCATATCCTTATGCAATTTTAGCATCAAAAAGATTAGACTCTTTAAATGTTAGGTTAAGTAAAATAAAATCGAAACGTAAAAAAAGAAAATACACTAGACAAGTTCAAAAGTATATTGAAGGTGAATTTACAGATCAAATTAAAAAAATGACAAAAACTGAAGGTCGTATTTTAATTAAATTGATTCATCGTCAAACAGGAGAAACCGCTTTTAACAATATAAAAGAGTTAAGAAGTGGGTGGAAAGCATTTTGGTACAACACAACAGCCAACCTTTTTAAACTTTCTTTAAAGGATGAATATGATCCAGAAAATGTAAATGAAGATTATTTAATTGAAGATATCTTGCAAAGAGCATTTAGAGATGGAACCTTAGAAAGTCAAAAAACAAAACTTGAGTTTGATTTTTCTGACATTATTTTAAAAAACAAAGCAGAAATTAATGTCGAAAAGTATAGGGTGATGTTTTCAAAAATGAAAAAGAAGAAAAAATAAATCCAATTTTTGATATTTTCTGGTCTTCAAAACGAATATTTTCTGCACTAAACCATATAACCAATAAGTATTCAAATACTCATTTAATTCTATATGATGATCATTGATTAAAAAGTTAGTATTTTTTTACATTTTTTTTGGTGTTGTAAGTTTCATGTTTAGAGAGATTTGCGGTTTGGGTTTAAAAAGATTTATAATTTTTATTGAGAAATAGTTGTGGGAATAGAAATGAGTTGTATATTTGCACCCGCTAACGGAAATATGAGTATGTTAGTTTAGTTCATTAAGATGTTGTTTTTGGGGTTTAGTTTAAAGGATTCTGGTTTTTGATTTAGGATGGAATTTTTTTCATTTTTAATTAGGTTTGTAAGGTTATTTAATAGTATCTTTGCAGTCCGATTTTTTCGGGAAAAAAGTTCAGTTTTTTAGGGGTTAAAAAATAAATTTAATTTTTTTTATTTTTTTATTGTCAGAATAAAAATAGTTTCTATATTTGCACCCGCTAACAAAAACAGCGAAAAAGTTCAGAGAGATTTTGGAATAAGATTTAACAATTTTAGATAGTTCGATTCTATCATTTCTACAAAGTTTGATATTAAGATTAGGTTGAGAGATATTTAGTTTTTAGTTCAAATAAGTTCATTGAAAATATTGAAATTGACAGCGTAAACAAAGAGTAGAATAACCACATTAGTTTAGATTAATGTAATTCTTTTGAAACTTATTCATTCATATTATTTAAAATATACAATGAAGAGTTTGATCCTGGCTCAGGATGAACGCTAGCGGCAGGCTTAACACATGCAAGTCGAGGGGTAACATTAGTGCTTGCACTAGATGACGACCGGCGCACGGGTGCGTAACGCGTATAGAATCTACCTTTTACAGGGGGATAGCCTTTAGAAATGAAGATTAATATCCCATAGTATTGCGAAGTGGCATCACTTTGTAATTAAAGATTTATCGGTAAAAGATGACTATGCGTCCTATTAGTTAGTTGGTAAGGTAACGGCTTACCAAGACTTCGATAGGTAGGGGTCCTGAGAGGGAGATCCCCCACACTGGTACTGAGACACGGACCAGACTCCTACGGGAGGCAGCAGTGAGGAATATTGGGCAATGGAGGTAACTCTGACCCAGCCATGCCGCGTGCAGGAAGACTGCCCTATGGGTTGTAAACTGCTTTTATACAGGAAGAAACACTGCTACGTGTAGCAGCTTGACGGTACTGTAAGAATAAGGACCGGCTAACTCCGTGCCAGCAGCCGCGGTAATACGGAGGGTCCGAGCGTTATCCGGAATCATTGGGTTTAAAGGGTCCGCAGGCGGTCAATTAAGTCAGAGGTGAAATCCCATAGCTTAACTATGGAACTGCCTTTGATACTGGTTGACTTGAGTCATATGGAAGTAGATAGAATGTGTAGTGTAGCGGTGAAATGCATAGATATTACACAGAATACCGATTGCGAAGGCAGTCTACTACGTATGTACTGACGCTCATGGACGAAAGCGTGGGGAGCGAACAGGATTAGATACCCTGGTAGTCCACGCCGTAAACGATGGACACTAGTTGTTGGGCATTAGCTCAGTGACTAAGCGAAAGTGATAAGTGTCCCACCTGGGGAGTACGATCGCAAGATTGAAACTCAAAGGAATTGACGGGGGCCCGCACAAGCGGTGGAGCATGTGGTTTAATTCGATGATACGCGAGGAACCTTACCAGGGCTTAAATGTAGTATGACAGGTTTAGAGATAGACTTTTCTTCGGACATATTACAAGGTGCTGCATGGTTGTCGTCAGCTCGTGCCGTGAGGTGTCAGGTTAAGTCCTATAACGAGCGCAACCCTTGTCGTTAGTTGCCAGCATGTAAAGATGGGGACTCTAACGAGACTGCCGGTGCAAACCGAGAGGAAGGTGGGGATGACGTCAAATCATCACGGCCCTTACGTCCTGGGCCACACACGTGCTACAATGGTATGGACAATGAGCAGCCATCTGGCAACAGAGAGCGAATCTATAAACCATATCACAGTTCGGATCGGAGTC